>CAZMDP010000287.1:0-4105 GCA_964565015.1 uncultured Prolixibacteraceae bacterium
CGGGTGGGCGAACAAACTGTGCAGGCATAAGCTTGCGTGAATTTAATCCCTTCGGCAGCCAACCGTTCCAAATTTGGCGTTCGGTACAAGTCGTTGAAATGGGTCCTCTCTTTCCAGAATGGGACCGAAGTATCCTGCCAACCCATGTCATCCACCATAAAGAGGATTATATTTGGTTGTTCTGTTTCTTTTTTTTCAGATTTTCCGTTACATGCAACCAATGGGAGCAAGACTATGACAGGGATGGAAAAGGCGGTGCGCTTCATCAAACTTATTTTGTTTTATCAAAGATAGGAAGAAAACCATTATTTGTATTTATAACATCGGAATATCCTACTTGAAAGAAAATGATGAAGAAATTATCTATCTGGCAGATTGCGAATTACGATTGTTTATTAGCAAAATGCTTGCAAAAACACAATTGTATGTTGACAATAGCTAAGGCATTTAAAATGCCTATTTTCTTAAAATAATTGTAATAAAACATAATCAGGAGACTGGTAGCTTCCTTCACCTGTCGGCCGGAAAAGGAAAATCAACTGAAGGGACCCTGGCTTCTACCATAATCTGCTCTATTCGCGAAACAATTTCGGGATAATCGGCAGCTACATTGTTGGCTTCTGCCACGTCGGTTTCAAGGTTATAAAGTTCGAGCTGGGTGTTACCTTCCCTCAGGTTGTATTTTACCCCTTTCCATTTACCAAGTCTGACGGCTTGCCGCGCTCCAAGTTCATGAAACTCCCAATATAAATATTCATGTTTTGGCTGCTTTTTCCCTGTCAATGCTGGTAAAATCGAAATCCCGTCAATACCTGCTTCGGGTTTTGTTCCGGCCAAATCGCAAAATGTGGGGTACATATCCCAATGGGCTGCTAGGTGATCCGAAATCGTGCCTGGTTTTATCTTTCCCGGCCAACGGGCAATAAAAGGCACCCTGATCCCCCCTTCGTAAAGGTCGCGTTTAAAGCCCCGTAACCCGCCGTTGCTGTTGAAAAACTCCGGATCGTGGCCTCCTTCGCGGTGAGGTCCGTTATCCGATGTAAAAATCACCATGGTATTATCATCAATTCCTAGTTCATTGAGAAGCTGCATCAATTGACCGATACCGGAATCGAGGTGCGTAACCATAGCTGCAAAGGCTGCCCTCGGATGCGATTGCTCGCCATAATGCTGCCCGGGTGGATGTGGTTTAGGCTCGGGGAATTTTCCCCTGAAAGATGCGAGGTATTCTTCGGGCAGAACCATTTCGGCATGAGGTATCTTAACAGCCAGGTAAAGCATAAAAGGCCTATCTTTATTTTGTCTGACAAACTCTAATCCTTTTTTCATCATCTCATCGTGGCTGTAAATCTTCTCGGGATATTCAACCCTTTGGTCATTTTCCCACAGGTAGTCAACGTAATAATGGTGGGCGTGACGCTGGCAATTTGCTCCAAAAAAATAATCGAAGCCCATTTTATTAGGGACACTGACCGATCCGGGATAGCCAAGCCCCCATTTACCCACAATTCCGGTTGTATAACCAGCACCCTGTAACAAATGGGCAAAAGTGCGGGTATCGGCCGGCATGGGCTTTTGCCCCTCGGGTTGCACTTCGCTGTTTCCCCTTATGGGCGTATGCCCGGTGTGTTGTCCGGTCATCAGCGAGCTCCTTGTGGGCGCACAAACTGTGCTTCCGCTGTAAAAATTGGTAAACCTGATCCCTTCTGATGCCAACTTATCAATATTTGGTGTTGCGAATTTTTCCTGGCCGTAACAACTCAGGTCGCCATAGCCAAGGTCGTCGGCCAGAATAAATATGATGTTCGGCTTAGCGGGCTCCTTTTTCTCAGCAAGGCCGGAACAGGAAACCAACGGGAGTATAGCAAGGGATGAAATGGTAAATACTGAACGGTTCATAAGAATTGATTTCGAGTTTTCAAATCTATAAAATTTAGATGGCCTTTCAAAATGCATTTAGCTGAAGGTTTATTTCCAAAACAAAATTTTATAGAGTTAATCCATCAATAATAAAATTAGAAAGGTCTAATCACCTGAATCGAATATTTTCGTTTTCAGCAAATTTTTGATACATTTGATTTTTGAACAATATGCGAAGATAAAATATTATGTTTACATTTATATTTGAATGTAATAGCGGCTACAAAAATTTTCTGTTTTTTATTATTGCTGCAGTAATTACAGTTTCATCATGTACCGTAATTGAAGATACCGGGAAAACGCATGAAGCGTTTATTATCAGATTTGAAATCAATAAATCACAAAACCCGTCTCTTACCCGAGACTATACAGGTGTATTTCATGCGCCAACCCAATCAATAATGGTTGCAATAAATGAAGTTGTGTCATCAAAATCGCTGATACCCAGCATTGTTGTATCTGAAGGAGCTACAATAAAACCGTCGTCAGGAGAGGTTGTTGATTTTACTAATCCGGTTCAATTTACAGTAACTTCGTTATCGGGTAAAGTAAATATTTACACCGTATCGGTTTCACTTCCCGATGCCGAACCCCATATTTCACGAATTGCCATTAACGACGCTATTTGTCCATACGATAGATCCACATCATCGTTCTTTTATACATTAGCAAACGACAATACCAATAGCGCATCAATATTCTGTACCGGTCAGCATATTGCCAGCCTTACCATTGAAGGGCAAAGCCTGCCAAATGGCGGCACTTTTTCGGGAAGCAGGTTTAAACCCGGGAATACGGTCATGGTGACACCAATCAATGCAGTGGGAAAGGCAGGAACTCCGGTAAAACTGGTGTTAACTTCATTGCCTTTGGTAAACATTACTGCAACCGAAACCATTGTAAATGAACCCAAGAGGGAATGTTTTATTTCGGTGATCGATCCTATGAACCGTACAAATAAGAATCAACATTATTTCCCTTCGCATAGGGCTGGAATCGAAATCAGGGGAGGACTTGCTCAAGCATTTCCCAAAAAATCGTATGCTATTGAATTCTGGCATCCCGATAAAAATGAAGAGACAGAAGAGGGAACAAACCTACTCGGTATACGGAATGATGGCGATTGGATACTTGATGCTATGTATATTGATAAGTCGAGGATGCGAAACAGGGTAAGTATGGATTTATGGACCGATATCAATAAGGTACCTCATATAACCCACGAACCTAATGCCATAAACGGGAGCAGAGGTTATTTTGTTGAAGTATTTCTGAATGATCAGTACGAAGGTTTATATTGCCTAAGCGACAGAGTTGACCGCAAGCAGCTAAAACTCGACAAGCGTGAAGGCTTTTCATATAAAGCTTCACACTGGTCGCTATCAACCGAATTTATTAGCGGGGAAGCCATGTATGACAATTCAATGGATACATGGGACGGTTGGGAATTAAAATATCAGAGCGAAATTGGGGCATCTTCATCTCCTAAAATCAAGTGGGAACCCTTACGTGAATTCATCCGCTTTACTGCAAACTCATCCAACGCAATGTTCATTTCTGAAATTCACAACAAAATCGATTTACCTAACCTGATTGACTACCTTTTGATAACCAACGCTCTGGGAGCCGATGACAACACAGGAAAAAATAGTTTTTTCTCGATTTACAATGATGCAAACCCTAAATTTTTCATCACTGCATGGGACCTTGATGCTACATGGGGAAGAAAATGGGAAGGCAGTAAAATTGACCTGCGCGACAATGAATTTATTGGTGTTACCGGAATTCCGCGGACTGATTCACGATATTGCCGACCAAATGCCTTTTTCCAAAGGACAATGTTACTAAACCCCTCCAACATTAAACAACAAATGAAAGACAGATGGCAACAACTCAGAAATAACGAGTTATCATTATACGAACTTACCCTTCGCATACAAACATACAAACAGTTGTTTGATTATTCGGGGGCATACGAAAGAGAAAGATTACGCTGGCCGGGGACTACCGAGGAATTAAACAGCGAAACTTCCTATATGATATCGTGGATGGAAAACAGATTGCGGCAAATGGACAAAATCATACAAAATTTGTGAAATAAAAAAGGTTGCCAATAAAATAAACTCGGGCATTGCCCCGGAGCAAACCTAAAGCCCCAAAATTAGCAACAACAAAGCATTATCCA
>CAZMDP010000288.1:0-4104 GCA_964565015.1 uncultured Prolixibacteraceae bacterium
AAACTTTGCTACGTATTGCAACTACGAATTGGTTGGAGGAATCAGCAGAGGCCGCACAGGCGCCGGTATTTTCGTTTTCCCAGTTTTCGGAAAATGCTTCCCGGAGTTTTTCGATTTCAGAACGGACATTTTCTGATGTTTCCTGTGGAGTTGAATTAGTGTACGAGTAAATAATCCCCGAAACGGCTATCAGCAATACTATTCTGAATTGAAAGGTGGAAACAATAATACTTTTTATTTTTTTTGCACAAAATTACCACTGATGAAGAAACAAAGCTTTACCACCCGTTCCCTGAACGTCCCATTCCCGAAAAACGACCCTCACAAAGCATTGCAGATGCCAATGTACGGAGCACAGGCATTCGAATTCGACTCAGCCGAGCAGATTGCTGCCAATTTCAGGGGCGAATATATAGCCCATGTCTATTCACGTGCGTCGAACCCAACTGTCGAATATTTTGAGGTTAAGCTTCGTGAACTCACTGGTGCAAATAGTTCTCTTGCCGTATCTTCAGGAATGGCTGCTATTTCGGATGCCGTGTTTGCCATAGCCGGCGCGGGCGACAATATCATTTCGGGTAAACACCTGTTTGGCCATACTTATGCCTTGTTTCAGGAGACCCTTCCCGGATTGGGTATCGAAGTCAGGTTTTCGCCCTTAACCGACATAGCCGAAATCGAAAAACTTATTGATAACCGAACACGCGCAATATTTTTCGAAACCGTAACCAATCCGCAACTGGAAATTGCCGATATCGGATTGCTGGCCGGAATTGCCAAACGGCATAACCTTGTTCTGATTGCCGACACTACAATGACACCCCCCAATGTGTTTGAGGCGAAAAAACACGGAATCGATGTTGAGGTGATGTCAACCACCAAATATATTTCGGGTGGAGCCACTTCGTTTGGCGGTGCCATTCTCGAATATGGTTCTTACGATTGGACGAAAAACCCTGCCATTGAAAAGTATGTTGCGAAATTTGGAAAGAATGCATTTCTGGCGCGATTGAGAAAAAATATATACCGGAATACCGGCGGTAGTATGACCGCACAGACTGCACTTATGCAGATTGCCGGGCTCGACCTGCTCGAGCTCAGGGTTGACAGGTGCTATAAAAATTGCCTCTCGATCGGGGAATACCTGCAAAACCACCCTAAAGTAGATAAGGTTGAATATCCGGGTTTAAAAGGTTCCGCAAATTATGAGCTGGCATTGAAATATTTCGGCGGGGTTCCGGGTACCATAATGACCTTTGACCTGGAGTCGGAAGAGGCCTGTTTTGCCTTTATGAACCGGCTGAAAATTATACGCCGCGCCACCAATCTCAACGATAATAAAAGCCTGATCATCCATCCCTGGTCAACTATTTATGCCGAATTTACTGAAGATGAGCTGAAAAACATGAACATCAGGCCAACTTCAATGCGATTATCGGTAGGCATTGAAAATGCTGACGACCTCATTGAAGATATTCACGCTTAACTTTAAACATCTCATTTTGTGTACACCAGTAGTGATAATTCAAATCTGAAAAAATACTTCTGTATCGGTTAAAATTTTAATTTATGTTAAATATTATTGTTTGAAATCAATTTCTCAGTAGTATTGGTAAAAAAATTGCCTCCCCTGAAATTCAGGAGAGGCAGTTTACCTTACTCAAACTTAATTTTAGTCACTATTTACTTTCCGGTTTACAATAAAGAAATAGATCAGAAATCCCAATGAAATAAATACCAACTCTATCCCAACAGGCAACATTGCATCGTAAACGTTTATCATTTCGGGCCTGCTAAAACGGATCAGCTCGATTATAATCAACCCAAGGCCGGCCATAAAAGCCACCAAACCCCATTTTAACGAAGGATATTTGTTTTCCTTTCCAATTGTATCGACTACCGGATCCAGAATTCCGGCCTTGTCGATGTGACCGGCATTAATGATCTTCCTTTTCAGAAAATGATCTGATATTACTTTTATGATCATATAGATACCATAAAAAACCACTGCTGTTACAAAAATTTCATTCATGACTTTTCGATTTTTAAATGTTAAACTTAGCCCATGTGACCATCCATCTGACTAAAAGGTTGCAGGTAAAAAAAAATAATTCAAAAAAATTGCAACAAATTCAGCTGACATGAGTCAGATTGGTCAGACATGAAAGAACCAGAACTCGTAAAACAAGTATTGAACGGCAATCAGGGTGCCTGCAGGTTTTTGGTAGCCAACTACCAAAGATTGGTTTTTCACATAGTCAGACGTGTCATGAACCAGAACGAAGATGTGGAGGATATCTGCCAGGAGGTTTTTATGAAAGTATTCGGTCAGCTAAAACATTTCAGGGGCGATTCAAAATTATCGACATGGATTGCTACGGTAGCGTACAATACATCGTTGACCCATCTGGAGAAAAAAAAGCGCCGCAATAAAAATGTAGTTAGTTGCGAAACCCTGCCCGACCAGCAACTTAGTTCGGCAACCGGCGGGAAAGGTTACGAAGCAGCCGATTTAAAAACTTACTTACATAAAACCATTGAAACATTGCCGGTTCATTACCGGACTGTTCTCACCCTGTTTTATCTCGAAGAATTTTCGTACCGCGAAATTGAGGATATTACAGGAATGCCCGAGGGTACCATAAAAAGTTATTTGTCGCGTGCCCGGATGATGTTGAAGTTGAAACTTGAAAAAGTACAGCAAAATGAAAAAGAACCTATTTTTGAAAAATATTGAACCATTTAACTACGATATGAAAAACGATCAGTTATTGGATGATTTATTACGTGAAGAATTAACCCATACGCTTCCGGCAAACTTTGCCGAAATGGTTTCAGCCAAAGCCATACGCCGGATGGAGTTTAGGCACCGTGTCCAGCATTTCATTATCTATGTATCGGTGGTTCTTTTAGGATTAATGGTCGCCGGATTGACACTCTATGTTTTCTCGACCGAAAACTGGGATTCATGGGTGAATTATTTTTATCAGTATTCCATATATCTTTTCCAGGCATTGGGTATATCAATTTTTATTCTATTTATCGACAAAGTGCTTTTACCGGTTGTGATGATGAAGGCAAAGTGAGTTACACAGAAATTTCAGGGTGCATGTAATCAAAGCATTACAGGATGTATTAAGAAAAATACAACCCGATTTCAATAAGCTTTTAATGCCTTGCCCGAAGCAATAAATTTTTCATCGAGGTAAAACCTGATAAAATACAATCCTCCCTGAATTCCCTTCAAAGTCAATGTGTTTTCTCCTTGACCGCTGAGAGAATGTGGGGAAATCAGCCTTCCGTTAATGTCCACAATTTCGGCCTTCAACCTTTCATTGAAAGTTCCCTCTACCTTTATATTGATGCTTTCAACAAAGGGGTTTGGATAGAGTGTATAATGAAAATCATAAGCATTTCCCACTACTGTTCCGATTCCGGTTGAAATATTTTGGATATTCCACGTAACAATTTTTATATGAACCGATTGACGGTTTTCCTTCCTCGAAAACTGCGTGGTATCGAGAATGGCAACCGAAAGCAGGTTATTGCCCACTTCCAGATCGGTACAGTTTATAAAAACCGAATCAACATCAATTTTGAATATTTTACCATTGAGGGTCCATGTTCTTTGCAGGGTATTTGGGATGGGTTTAATTAAACCGACCTTAAACGAAACCGGTAATTCAGGCGAAATGGGATTTTGATTATCGGGATAATACGACAAAAGGGGCGATGCCAGGGTATTGATCCTTTCAACGGTTCCTTCGGTGCAAACCGAACAGAAAGGCACCCCGAGGAAGCGCATTTTACAATTCTGATGGGGCCTGTGCCAATCGGGCGATTCGGAGAATGGATACAGCCCGATACCAAAGTCGCCATACCAGTTTTTCCATTTCAGGTTATTACGATTTGTTTCGCGGGTCATATTTATGGCTTCACGGGCATATTGTGGTCCTGCCCAATATTCATCGACCAAACCGGTAAACGAATGACCCAACTCATGAATTGCAATTTCAGCCGATGACTGATTTGTTGAAGCTGTGGCTACCCAACCGCCCGATCCCCCATATTTTGATGAATTCACCAGCATAAATACCTGGTCGT
>CAZMDP010000289.1:0-4068 GCA_964565015.1 uncultured Prolixibacteraceae bacterium
AGAATATAAAGTTGAGTTTCAGAAAAACGGCCAGGTTTATCCGCTTCACGAAACCAATGCTACGGTTATCCGCTACAAGGGCCATGTGCCTGCATATATTCTGGCCCCCCATGTTATTCTGATGTTTGTGGCTATGTTCCTCTCCAACCTTACCGGTGTAATGGCCCTGTTCAGGTACGGTAAATACCGGAAACTTGCTTTATGGACACTCATTATTCTCGGAGCTGGGGGTATGGTATTAGGCCCCTGGGTGCAATGGCATGCCTTCGGCGAAGCATGGGCAGGCGTACCCTTTGCATGGGACCTTACCGATAATAAAACCCTGGTTGCCTTCTTGTTCTGGATACTGGCCGTGGTGATGAACCGGAAAAAGGAAAAACCCGGATATATTATTGCAGCTTCGGTGGTTATGCTCATCATATACCTGATACCGCATAGTATGTACGGCTCGCAGCTTGACCCGGAAACCGGAAAAATTATTCAGGGGTTTATTGGCTTATATGGAATCTGATCGATCAGGATTTTTTGTTCGTTTCAATCCGTGCCCATAACTCCATGGTTCTTATCCGGTCTTTGTACAGGTTATGGTTGTTCAGTTTCACCACATCAAGTGAAGCGTCTGAATTATCTTCCCAGCGGCGGCACAGGTATAACGGCTCGTAAATGCGCCCAATCTGATAATTTCGCGAGATTCGCAGCCCTACTGCATAGTCTTCGCCATAACTGGTATTCGGGATTAATATTTCCCTGAGTACAGGTGTATAAAATGCCCGGGGTGCACCGAGTCCGTTAATTCTCAGGGCGTTGTTCCGGCCATTATCGGGCGTCCATTCGCGGTGGTCAATCAATCCGGGCGGTATTTCTTCGAGTTTAAAGTTTACCATTTGATACGAACCTACCACCATTGCACACGATTCGGCATAAAACAGATTAACGATTTTTTGCAGCACGTTCTCATCAATATATAAGTCATCGCTGTCGAGCTGAACCGCAAATTTACCACAACGCTTGTCAGCTACAGCAAGGTTCCAGCAACCTCCTATGCCCAGGTCATTCCTGTCGGGGATAATGTGCACAAGACGGGAATCTTCTTCTGCAAGCTTCGAAAGCAATTCAGTAGTTCCGTCGGTTGAGTGGTTATCCACAACAATAAGGTTAAAGTCAAATTCAGCCTTTTGCCTGAAAACCGACCTGACAGCATCTTCAATGGTTTTTACTCTGTTCCTGACCGGAATAACTACAGAAGCTTCAACCGGAAAACTGCCGGCGGTCAGGTCAACCGCATCAAATTCAGGCTTAAGCCAGGCTCCTATATCTTTAAGGTGAAGGGTGCATGCCTCTTCCATTTCGATCTGAACAGCCCTGTTTTTCGGGTCAACATAATCAAACTGTTTTTCTCCCGATTTTCGGGTATCGGTTTCAATTTCGGTATATAGATACTCCGGAACCCTGAAAAGACGATTCTTTTGTGACACCTTCAGTCTTAGGTCGTACAAAGCGGCATAATTGAAGTCATTGGTCATACACACCACTGCATCCTTTAAGGCAACGGTTTCGAACACCATTACCGATCCAAAATTGAAATCATCGCGAAGGCTTCCATCCTGGTAGTCGATAACCGGGTTTGACTGAAGTTTACCTTCTTTAAGCGCAAAATAATCGGAATAAACCATGCCGGCACCAGTATCTTCGGCAGCCTGAACCAAGCGCCCGATTGCCCATGGACCAGGCTGCAAAGGAAATGCTTTAGTATAAAATAAGGTAAACTTTCCGGTTGACAATTCAGCAATTTTACGGAGCGCAGATGTTGTAAAAAAACTCCCTTCAATTATGGTTTCAACCCCAGTGGGCAGACTTCCCGAAATCTGGTCTTTGTTACCCACTACATATATTTTATCGACCAGGAGGGATTTCCTAATCGCAGCAATGCTTTTTATAAGATCGTCGATGTGGCCCAAAGCTATAAAACAGTTTACCATGGTATTCATATTAAATTCATTAATTCTACTTTCTTGCATACGAATTGAAAAACAATGCAAAATTAACCAGACTTTTTCAAAACTAATATTCCGGAATATTTATTTCAACATAAATCCATACCTTTTATATCTTTGCACCCGTAATAAAACCTGTTTTCAGATTTAATAGAACAGTTTGTATCCAAAGAAATGTTATTGATTGCCGACAGTGGTTCAACTAAAACTACCTGGTGCCTGTCCGACCGGAAATCGGATAAATTAATCACCTTGCAAACCGACGGGATAAACCCGTTTTATCAGGATGAAAATGCGATATTCCAGACTTTAGCCGGTCAAATTGGGGTAATCGAAGAAACTATTGACGAAATTCATTTTTATGGAGCCGGCTGTGCCAATGCCGAAGTAAATAATATTGTAAAGAAAGCCCTTAAAAGATTTTTCAAAACAGATTGTATTGAAATTCAAAGTGATCTGCTTGCTGCCGCCAGGGCACTTTGTCAGCGAAATCCCGGAATAGCATGTATCATGGGAACCGGATCCAATTCATGTTATTATAATGGCCATGAAATCGAACAACATGTTTCGCCACTTGGATTTATTCTTGGTGATGAGGGCAGTGGAGCAGTTTTAGGGAAAAGATTGCTGGCCGATGTCCTTAAAAATCAATTACCATCGCATATCATACAACTGTTTTTTGAACAATACAAGACCAACCGGAATGAAATCCTTGAAAACATTTACCGGAAACCATTCCCCAACCGATATGCAGCAGGTTTTACAACTTTTATAGGTAGCCATATCAATGAACCTTCGCTTGAACTACTTGTAACAACCGAATTTGAACTGTTTTTAAAGAGGAATGTGCTCCAATACCAAAATAGTGGCAACCTTGAAATAAATTTTACAGGTAGCATTGCATTTTATTTTCAGAAACAGCTCAACACAGCTTGCCGGATATTTAATTTAAGACCTGGAAAAATAATGAAGGATCCAATGAATGGCCTGATTGAATACCACAATAAGAATTACAACTGATTTTACTTTTCAACCAGAGAGATCACCTCAATAATCAACGATTATTATGAAAGACGACAGCAGCAGGACACTCAGCGTAACAGAAACGCCCTCGAGATTCAAAAACCTCGATAAAATGGAGGTTTCGCAGATACTCGCAAGCATAAACCGCGAAGATGCCAAAGTACATAAAGCAGTTAAAAAAGCTTTGCCACAGATAGAACAGCTGGTTATAAGGATTATTGAGCGGATGAAACAGGGCGGCAGGGTTTTTTACCTTGGAGCAGGTACCAGCGGACGGCTTGGTGTACTTGATGCTTCGGAGCTTCCGCCAACTTTTGGTGTCCCCGATAATATGGTAATTGGACTTATTGCAGGTGGTGACGTTGCCCTTCGCAAAGCAGTCGAAAACGCCGAAGACGATCCTGAAAAAGCCTGGGAAGAGTTGCAAGGGTACAATATACAGGCACTGGATACAGTAATCGGGATAGCCGCTTCGGGAACTACCCCCTATGTTATCGGCGGGGTGAAACGTGCCCGCGAGGCTGGACTTCTTACCGGATGCATTACCTGCAATCCGGGAAGCAAAATTGCACAGGTAGCCGAATTCCCGATTGAAGCCATTGTTGGCCCCGAAATAGTTACTGGCAGTACCCGGTTAAAGGCAGGTACCGCCCAGAAACTTATTCTGAACATGATTACCACTACCATCATGATAAAACTTGGCAGGGTGAAAGGCAATAAAATGGTAAATATGCAGCTTACCAACGCCAAACTTGTGGTACGCGGAACCCGGATGCTTATGGAAGAGCTAGGGCTCGAAGAAGAACAGGCAAGAAAACTTTTACTTGAATTTGGTTCAGTAAAGAAAGCTATGGAAGGTTACAAAAATTTGTAAGAATTTTAAAATCTGCAAATCCCTTTAATATATTCACTTTGTGATTTTTGTGTCTTTGTGGGAAATCGGATTTCATAAATATTCTCTATTACCACAAAGTTCATTAAGTTTATAGTTATCCATGTCATTAATTTTTTACTGCAAGTTAAAGTTCATTTCTTGCCTTAACCAAAAATC
>CAZMDP010000290.1:0-4054 GCA_964565015.1 uncultured Prolixibacteraceae bacterium
AGTTTTAAATACACAATTTTCTATACTACTCATAATCAATTAAATAGCTTCTAAAGGTTTCATAATCGGTCGTTAGGGTTACACTATTCTTTTCACCCATCATAAAAGCTTTTAGTTTTTCGGGCATCGGAATTTTTTCTTTTCCCAATATTTTTTCCATGGTGTCGGTAAATTTTGCCGGATGGGCAGTTTCGAGAAAAATTCCTACCTGATCACTATCGAGGTACTGCTCAAGCGCAGCATAACCACAAGCCCCATGTGGATCGATCAAATATCCTGTTTCCTGATAAACTTTTAAAATGATTGCCGAAATTTCTTCATTGCTATACCGAAAACCCTCCATTATAGACGCAATCTTAAGGTGGGAAGAATTATACAGATCAAGAATGCGGGCAAAATTACTTGGCGCTCCCACATCCATGGCATTGGCAATGGTTTCGACCGAACGCCGGGGTAAATAATTCCCGGTCGTCAGGTATTCGTACACAACGTCATTTTCGTTGTTGGCAGCAAGGAATTTGCCCACCGGTAACCCCATTTCACGGGAAAACAATCCGGCAGTGAGGTTCCCAAAATTCCCGCTTGGTACAGATATTACCAAATCTTTGTTTTGCAGTACGCCTTTTTCTTTAAGCCGGGCAAAGGCATTAAAATAATAAAACGATTGTGGAAGAAACCTTGCAACATTTATCGAATTGGCCGAAGTCAGGATCATCTTTTGGTTTAACCCTTCGTCGAGAAAGGCGGTTTTTACCAGATGCTGGCAATCGTCGAAAGTTCCATCAATTTCGATGGCAACAATGTTTTGTCCTAATGTGGTAAATTGTTTTTCCTGAATTTCGCTCACTTTCCCTTTCGGATAGAGCACAAACACCCTGATCCCCTCCACGCCAAGAAAACCGTTGGCCACTGCGCTTCCGGTATCGCCCGAAGTGGCTACCAGTACATTTACCATCATGCTGTTTTCCTTGAGAAAATATCTTAGTAACCGGGCCATAAAACGGGCGCCCACATCTTTAAATGCGAGTGTGGGGCCATGAAACAGCTCGAGCGACCAGATTGACGGTGTTACCTGCACAACGGGGCAATCGAAATTCAGTGTATCGTAAACTATTTCCTGTAATTGATCATGTTCAATATCATCGCCAAAAAATTTCAGCGCCACATCAAAGGCAATCTCCCTGAATGAAAGATTCTGAATGGTATCAAAATAACCTGTATCGAACTTGTTTATGGTTTCGGGCATAAACAGTCCATTATCCGAAGCCAGCCCTTTTACGACAGCTTCTTTCAGGGTGACAGGCGGTACTTTCCGGTTTGTACTGTAATAAAGCATTGTATTGGCAATCAAATATTAATTATCGAGTAAAGTTTTCATAAACTCTGGCCCCCTTAACAACCCAAAACTACCCGATGCTGAGGAAAACTCATCGTATTTAGTTACCTCGTCGGGAATATTTCCGGGCTTATAAATAATAAACGGAACAGGTTCGCGGGTATGTGTCCTGATGGTGCAGGGTGTTGGGTGGTCGGGCAAAAGGGCAATTGTTACAGGTTCATCCATGTTTGAAGTTTCCTCGAGAATAGTTTTTAAGACTCTTTTATCGAGGTACTCTATGGTTTTTACCTTTAGCGATGCATCACCTTCGTGCCCTGCTTCATCACTTGCTTCGATGTGCAGGTAAACCAGGTCGTGGTCTTTCAGTGCGTCGAGCGTTGCACGGGCTTTTCCTTCGTAATTGGTATTATAAAGCCCGGTGGCACCTTCGACTTTTATGACATCCATTCCAGCCAGTACCCCAATTCCCTGAATCAGGTCAACTGCCGATATCACTGCCGACTTACCTATCCCCCATAATTCTTTCAAAGTCGGCATTTGCGGCCTGTAACCAGGCGACCAGGGCCAGATACAACTTGCAATATCCTTGCCTTCTGACTTTCGTTTCAGATTAACAGGATGCTCTTCGAGCAGATAACGCGACCGTAATACCAGGTAGTTAAGTAACTGTGCAGTTTTATCGGCCGTCTTATCAGCGGGTTTAACCATAACGTTCCTGAATGGTGTTCCCACAACATCATGCGGCGGGGTGCACTCCAGATTCTTTATTCCTCCTTTGATGACCAAAAGATGCCGGTAGCTGACTCCGGGATAGAATTTTATTATACTGTTGCCCAGTTTCTTATCAAGGAACCTGATAATTTCAGCCGCTTCTTCACTGCTAATGTGCCCAGCCGAATGGTTCTTGATATTCGGTCCGTCGAGGGTGATCAAATTACAGCGCAGGGCAAGGTCGCCCGGCTGAAGCTCAACGCCCATACTGGCAGCTTCGAGCACTCCCCTGCCTTCAAAAACCTTTTCCACATCGTAACCAAGAACCGAAAGATTGGCAATTTCGCTTCCCGGATGAAGCTTTTCGGGTATGGTATCAAGCAGGCCGCTTCGTCCAATAGCTGCCAAACGGTCGATATGAGGGGTATCGGCAGCCTGTAAAGGAGTTTTGCCCCCAAGAACATCGAGTGGCACATCGGCCATACCATCACCCAAAATAATAATGTACTTCATATACTTAAATATTCGAAACTTTGATAATATCGGCAAATACGCCTGCTGCTGTAACCGCCGCACCAGCACCATATCCTTTTATCAGCATCGGGAATTCATTATAACGTTCAGTTCGATAAATAATCAGGTTATTACTGCCTTCGAGGTCGTAAAACGGATGATTGCGGTCAATCTCCTGAAGGCCAACCTGCGCATTCCCCTCTTCGAAAGTGGCCACAAAACGCCACTTCTGGCCATTTTGCTCAAGTTGTTGCCTTCGCTCTTCGAAAACAGGGTCAAGTTCGGCAATTCGGTTCCAGAAATCATCGATCGAACCTGTGAAGTAATCGTCAGGAATAAACGAATTGATCCGAACATCTTCCCTATCGATCCGGTAACCCGACTCCCTTGCCAGGATAAGCAATTTACGGACTACATCGACACCACTAAGATCGATCCTCGGATCGGGTTCAGAATAGCCTGCTTCTTTGGCCATCCGGATAGCCTGGCTTAAAGGAACCTCTTTCGATATGGTATTGAATATATAATTCAGGGTCCCCGACATGACTGCTTCAATCTTTAAAACCTTGTCGCCCGAATTAACCAGGTCGTTAAGGGTGTTGATTATGGGCAAACCTGCTCCAACATTGGTTTCGAACAGGAATTTGACCCCTTTCCGTTTGGCGGTTTTTTTCAGTAACAGATAATTATCGTAGGCTGACGATGCTGCCACCTTATTTGCAGTAACAATCGATATATTGGCTTCGAGTATTTTTTGATAATGTAATGCAATCTCGTCTGAGGCCGTACAATCAACAAATACACTGTTATACATGTTCATTCCGATCATTTCGTCGATAAACCCTTCGATCGATGATATTTTTTCAGAATTTGCAAGCAGTTCGGTATATGCCGGCACTTCAATTCCGTCGCGTTCGAAAATCATTTTCCGGGAGTTGGCCAAACCGGTGATTTTCAGTTTCAGGTGATTTTCATTCAGAAGTTTTTCCTGCTGGCTTGCTACCTGTTTGAGCAGATTGCTTCCAACAAGCCCGGTGCCCACCAGGAAAACGTTCAGTTCAACATTATC
Organism: uncultured Prolixibacteraceae bacterium; assembly: GCA_964565015.1. Lineage (GTDB taxonomy): Bacteria > Bacteroidota > Bacteroidia > Bacteroidales > Prolixibacteraceae > UBA1413. The sequence continues at coordinate 3,633 of CAZMDP010000290.1, forward strand.
GGAAAGGAAAAACGACTCATGGACTACATTGAGTGTTTTACGAAGGTCGTCGTTGCGCACCACCCACGAAATATTGTATTCCGAAGCTCCCTGGGCAATAGCGGCCACGTTGATACCGTTGCGCCCAATGGTTGTGAACAGTTTTCCTGCAACACCGGTGGTATGCTTCATATTTTCGCCTACTACAGCAACAATCGAAAGGCCGGTTTCAACCATTACCTTATTGATCTGCTCATGGGCTATTTCGCGTTCAAATTCATTCCGTATCGCTTCTTCGGCCTGAAGTGCCGCATGTTCTTCAATAGCAATACTGATGGTATTTTCCGACGATGCCTGCGAAATCAGAATGACGTTGATTTTCTCCCTCGCCAGGGCAGTAAAAAGCCTCATGGCGATGCCCGCCACGCCTACCATCCCGATTC
>CAZMDP010000291.1:0-4053 GCA_964565015.1 uncultured Prolixibacteraceae bacterium
TTTAATCATTTAATAGATTATCTTCTTTTTAAAAATACGGTTTTGCCTGTCAATTGGGACAAAACCCGATTCTTTTCCCGAAAACCTCAATGTTTCTTTAGTTCCAAGGCAGAGAATTCATCCGTTAATTAGACTGTTGTGAAACAATTCAATCACCTTCTCCTGAAGTCCGGGGTTAAAGTAGATCAGTACATTTCGGCAAAAAATAAGGTGTACTTCTGCAAAAACATGATCGGTGGCCAGGTTATGATCGGCAAAAACAATTCTCTTAAGTAAAGAATTATCAAATTTAACCGATCCATATTTCGATGTATAATAGTCTGATAACTCAAAATTACCGCCGGCTTCTTTATAATTCTTTTTAAAGCCATCGATATATTCCTTCGAAAAAATCCCTTGCTTGGCAGTTTCAAGAACTTTTTTATTGAAATCGGTTGCGTAAATTTGTGTTCGGTCGAGTAGGTTCATTTCTTTCAGCACTATAGCCAGTGAAAAAGCTTCCTCACCTGTGGCGCATCCGGCATTCCATACTTTGATAAACGGATAAGTAGATAAAATTGGAACAACTTTTTGCCTGAAAGCCAAAAAAAATTGTGGGTCCCGGAACATTTCAGTTACATTGATCGAAAAATCCTGAAGCAACATTAAAAAAGCGTTGGGTGCATTCAATATCTTCTCATGAAGTTCGGCAACACTTCTTAGTCCCTCCTTCAACATCCTGAAATGGATCCTGCGAAGCAAATGGGAACGGCTATAATTCCTGAAATCATAGCCATATTTCTGATAAACAGATTCGAGGAAGGCTGTTATATCGGCCTCCTGTCCGAACAGTTCCTGTATTTCAGGACCTGAAACCAGGTTAATTTTCTTATCGGTTTCCGTTGATTTTTGAGAAAAGTTCATTGAATTCATGTTCACGGAAGGGTTTTGTGAGATAAGCATTCATTCCTGCATCGAAACACCGCATTTTATCTTCCTCCAGAATATTAGCGGTTATTGCAATAATATATACCGGCTTACGGTTTTGCTCTTTTTCAAGCTGCCTGATGAGGCGGGTAGCTTCGAGCCCGTCAATATCGGGCATTTGCATATCCATCAATATAAGATCAAATGGTTTTGATTTATACATCTCGACTGCAAGGGCACCGTTTTCGACCATTTCATATGATACTTTATAATTTTTCAACAGATGCCTTAGTACCATTTGGTTAGCCTTATTGTCTTCGGCAATCAATAACCTTATACCTTCAGGCATATCGTTTGATTCGGTTATCACCTTAGATGTTGATTGAGTAGCCTTTGTAAAAGGCACTTCGAACCAGAAAACCGAACTCACGCCCGCTCTACTGCTAACACCTATCGAACCATCCATAAGTGAGACCAGTTTTTTACTAATGGCCAGGCCTAATCCCGTTCCGCCATAAATTCTCGATGTTGAGGCGTCGGCCTGGATGTAATCTGTAAATAATCTGCTTTGTACCTCCTCGGGGATTCCTATTCCAGTATCGGCAATTTCGAAACGAAGTTTAATTTTTTCGGCATCCTCTCCTACCCTTATTAATCTGATGGTTACACCACCTTTTTCAGTAAACTTCAGGGCATTGTTTACAAGGTTGGTAATTATCTGGTTTAACCTGAGCCCATCAGCCATAACCTTGTTTTCAATTCCCTCATCAGTTTCAATCTTGAAAAATATGCCTTTTTCATCGGCTTTAAATGAAAGCAGGTTTCTAACATTCGCAAGCAATTTTAAGAGATCTGTTTCAACGATATCGAGTGAAACCTGTCCTGATTCGATTTTTGAAAAATCGAGGATTTCATTAATGATTCCGAGTAAGTTGTCGCCCGACACAACAATTGTATCCATTAACCCGCGCTGTTCGGGGTTTAGTTCGGTAGTGCTGAGTATTTTGGAAAGACCGATTATGCCATTGAGTTGGGTTCGTATTTCATGCAACATATAGGCAAGGTATAATGATTTGGCTTCGTTTGCCTTTTGCGCAATGCTTCGTTGCTCTTTCAGTTCGTTGTTCTGGATATCGAGCCGGTGAAGCAGATTGACCAATTCCTGCTTTTGCAAATAAAGATCGAGAAATACACGGACCTTGCCAATGAGGATTTCGGGAATAATCGGTTTCGGGATAAAATCGACCGCACCAGATTCAATGCCCTTAATAATGTGCAAATCGCTTTGATGAATGGCCGACACAAAGATTACAGGCAAATATCTGGTTTTTCTTCTGGTGCGCATCAACGAAAGCGTTTCGTATCCATCCATTCCTGGCATCTGAACGTCGAGTATGGCCATTGCAAAATCATCTTTCAACGTTGCTTTCAAGGCTTCTTTTCCGCTCAATGCCCTGACAAAATCTACCTCAAAATCGGACAGGATCATTTCGAGGCTGATCAGGTTTTCTTCCAGATCGTCAACTATCAGTATTTTTGGTCTTTTCATAATTGGGTTACTTTGACAACCAGATTTTCATCAGGTTAATCAGTTTTAAATCATCAACTGGTTTCGAAAGATAATCGTTTGCACCATATTTCAATGCTTGCTCATAATCGTCCTTCATAGCTTTGGCAGTAATCACAATTATCGGGACCTCACTGATCCCCTTTGTTTTCCTGATTTTTTCTATTGCTTCGTATCCGTTCATTTCTGGCATCATGATATCCATGAGAACCAGGTCAATTCCCGGGTTGCTGAGCAAAATATCGATTGCCTCAATTCCATTTTCAGCTTCATGAACAATCATACCGCGATCTTCGATTATCTGGGCCAAAGCATAAATATTGCGAATGTCGTCATCAACGATTAATATTTGTTTTCCCCTGAAAACAGAATCGGGAGAAGGTTCATCGACCGAAAAATTAGTTTGTTCGACAGGAATTTCGGATGATAATCTGTGCAGAAACAATTCGACCTCATCCATAAGCCGTTCATCAGATTTCAGTCCCTTTATAACAATTGATTCAGAATACTTCCGCAACTCTTTAATTTCATTCATCGAAAGTTCTTTTGCTGTGTGAATGATTACGTGGGGTATCTCGCTTTGATTTTCCTCAAGTTTTTCGAGCAATTCTTTTCCACCAAAATCAGGTAGTCCAAGGTCGAGGATAATACAGTCGTAATTTGAAGAAATAAGTTTTTCAAAAGCTTCGGTTCCGTTACGTGCTTCGTCGATTATTACCCCACTATGTTCGAACAACCTGCTAATTGCTTCACGCATTCCGGGATCATCTTCTACTACAAGAATATTCCGGTATTGGAGTGAAAGTTTTTTCACGGAAAGGTTTGAAACCCGGCTGAAGGTATCAGATGTACCGAGATGTAATCCATCGAGTTCTGAAAGGTCATCCATTTCGATGGGGGAAATAATGTGTATCGGTATGTTGTTTAAAGAAGGTTCGTTTTTCAGTAGCGATGTATCATTCTCATTTTGTAACGAATCCGATAATAAAATAGCTTTAGGTTTGTAATACCCTGAAAGCAAAATACCATCGGTAACATTGCGCGCCACTAATGTATTGAATGACTTTGCCCTGCATTTCTCGACCAGTTTCGAAGCTTCACCTTTTTTATCATTTATAATCAGAATCAAAGGATTTTCATTTTCTACATGTCTGTCATCATCAATGAAAACAGGCAAATCCTCGTTTTTTTGTTCGAATGCAGCTTTCTGCTTTATAATTTCAACTTCATGTATATTGATTTCTTTAATATTTTTTCCATTCGACTGTTCCTCAATCGGCATCCAAAACGCAAACTCTGATCCCAATCCTTCAATACTGTCAACTGTAATTTTCCCATTCATCATTAAGGCAAGCTCCCTACTGATGGATAACCCCAGGCCAGTACCGCCAAACTTTCGGGAAATAGTGCCGTCGGCTTGTTGGAACGCTTCAAAAATAGCTTCCTTTTTATGATCAGGAATCCCGATTCCGGTATCTTTTACAGAAAAAACAACATATTCACCTGATTGATTTGTTTTTTCACGAATTCTTTTTAACGATAAAGAAACAGAGCCTTTTATGGTAAATTTAAATGCATTG
>CAZMDP010000292.1:0-4052 GCA_964565015.1 uncultured Prolixibacteraceae bacterium
TCCAGGCCAGGCACAATATTCCTGTTTGCCAAACGGAAGGGGCGGAATTGTTGACGATTATGTGCTATACTATTTTGCACCCGAAAAATATATGATGGTGGTTAATGCTGCCAATATTGAAAAAGATTGGGAATGGATCAACAGCCACAATACAATGGGTGCCGAACTTGAAAACGCTTCCGACAAGATAAGCCAACTGGCTGTTCAGGGGCCTAAAGCAATCGATACGCTGCAAAAATTAACTTCGGTAAACCTTTCCGATATTAAATACTATTATTTCACTGTAGGCGATCTTGCCGGTGTTGACGAGGTGATTATTTCCAATACCGGATACACAGGTGCCGGTGGGTTCGAGTTGTATATGTACAACGAAGATGCAGAGAAAATATGGAAAGCAATATTTGAGGCAGGAGAAGAATTTGGAATTAAACCCATTGGTTTGGGTGCCCGCGATACCTTACGCCTCGAAATGGGTTATTGCCTTTACGGAAACGATATTGACGAAACTACTTCGCCAATTGAAGCCGGATTGGGTTGGATCACCAAATTCAACGGCGACCGTAAATTTATCGACCGCGAATACCTGGCTATGCAGCAAAAAGAAGGCGTAACCCGCCGTCTCAGGGGATTTATTATGAAAGAAAAGGCCATTCCGCGTCAAGGGTATCTACTTTACAATGCCGAAGGTACACAGATTGGGAAAGTTACTTCGGGGACCATGTCGCCCGTTCTTGGATATGGAATCGGAATGGGGTATGTTTCGAAAGAGTATGCAGCTTTTGGTACAATTATCTATGTGGGAATCAGGGATAAAAAAGTACCGGCCGAAATTGTCAAAACACCATTTATCTGATATTTTTCGATTAAATAATACTACAGGGCATATTTCATGAAAAATATGCCCTGTTTTTTATTTTAAACCACGGCATACAGTTGTAACATTCTTTTTTTTCTGATATTTGTCATGTATATTAGCTGTTAAAAATCATCCTTAAAAATTTGGATTAAACCAGGAAATTGACAATTCTCATCGGCTATTCATTTGCTTTTTCCTTTCTTTGAGCAATGTAAGCCAGATAAAATAATGTAAAACAACGAATAAAAAATTCTGAACAAATGAAAAAGCACAATTTTTCAGCGGGGCCTTCGATACTCCCCGAATTTACCAAAGAGAAAACTGCCGAAGCGGTTTTGAATTTTGCAGGAACCGGCTTATCTGTCATGGAAGTCTCGCACCGTGGCAAAGAATTTATTGCAGTCATGGAACAGGCCAGGCAACTGGTTAAAGAATTATTGAATGTACCCGATGGCTATTCTGTTTTGTTCCTTCAGGGAGGGGCGAGCCTTCAGTTTTTGATGGCGCCCATGAACTTTCTGGTAAAAAAGGCAGCTTACCTTAACACCGGCACCTGGGCTTCAAAAGCGCTTAAGGAAGCAAAAACCTATGTGGGAGAAGTAGTAGAAGTTGCTTCTTCGAAAGACAAAAATTTCAATTACATACCAAAGGGTTATGTTGTCCCCGACGATGTGGATTATTTCCATTATACATCGAACAACACCATCTTCGGTACCGAAATATTGAAAGACCCCGAAGTATCGGTACCTTTGATTTGCGATATGTCGTCCGATATTTTCAGCCGTCCCGTTGACGTATCGAAATACGACCTGATTTACGCAGGTGCACAGAAAAATTTAGGCCCATCGGGTGCTACGCTGGTTATCGTAAAGGAATCGGCACTGGGTAGGGTATCCCGCCCGATCCCAACTATGCTCGATTATAAAGTGCATATCGATAACGATTCAATGTTCAATACACCAGCTACGCTCCCGGTATTCGGATGTCTTCAGACACTCTTGTGGCTCAAAGAATTAGGGGGTGTAGAGGCAATCGAAAAAATAAACAAACAAAAAGCCGATTTGCTTTATGCCGAAATTGACCGGAATAAAATGTTTATGGCCACCGTACCCGATCCTGCCGATCGGTCGCGTATGAACGTAACATTTGTAATGAGCCCTGAATATGCCGAACTTGAAAAAGCTTTTGGCGATTTTGCATCCTCGCGTGGAATGGTTGGCCTGAAAGGACACCGTTCGGTTGGTGGTTTCAGGGCTTCAATTTACAATGCCATGCCTATTGAAAGTGTACAGGCACTGGTTGATGTAATGAAAGAATTTGAAAGCCAGAATTAATCCATAAAATTCCTGCAAGGTAATGTGGCTATTGCTGCCACTTAAATCCTTGCAGGATTTTTTATAAAATCAAAGAAAGGAATGAAAAAAATATTGATAGCTACCAATAAGCCTTTTGCCCCCGATGCCATTGAAAAAATTAAAAAAGTGATCACAAAAGGAGGGCATCAGGTTCTTTTGCTCGAGAATTACAAATCGAAATCAGAGTTTTTGGAAGCCGTTAGAGAGGCTGATGCCTTGATTGTCAGAAGTGATATTGTTGATTCTGAGGTAATTGATGCGGCAGAAAATCTGAAAATTATTGTCCGGGCCGGTGCCGGTTACGATAATATCGACTGCAACTATGCCAAAGAAAAGGGGATTGTGGTCATGAATACCCCTGGTCAGAACGCCAATGCGGTGGCCGAATTGGCCATTTGCATAGCCATTTATGGAATGCGCGAAATGTTTTCGGGTAAAACAGGCCGGGAGTTGCGCGGACGCACACTTGGGCTTCATGGTTTTGGATACGTAGCCCGTAATGTATTCCGGATTGCCCGGGCATTGGGTATGAAAGTAATTGTATATACCCGTTTCAGCAGAGAAGCCGCCGCAGCCATTGGTCTGAAAGTAACCCATTCGCTGGAAGAGCTGTACCGGAAAAGCGAGATTATCTCTATCCATGTTCCGGCAAAAGGTGAGCATTTGAAATCAGTAAGCTACCAGGTACTGAAAGAGTTAAAGAAAAATGCAATTATTGTAAACACAGCCCGGAAAGAGGTAATAAACGAGGATGACCTTCTTCACATTATGGAAGAACGCCCTGATATAAAATATCTTACAGATATAGAACCTGATAAAAAGGACATATTTAAAGAAAAATTCCCCGACCGCTACTACGCTACCCCAAAAAAGCTTGGTGCGCAGACAGCAGAAGCAAACACCAATGCAGGTGTGGCGGCTGCCGGGCAAATAGTCGAATTTTTCCTCAACGGCGACACAACTTTTCAGGTAAACAAATAAACATCAATTAACAATGGCTATAGTTAAACCATTTAAAGGCTTAAGGCCACCGAAGGGAATCGTTTCAGATCTTGCATGCCTCCCCTACGATGTAATGAACAGCGAAGAAGCTGCAAAAATGGCCGAAGGGAAAGAGTGCTCACTCTTACATATAACCCGTGCCGAAATCGATTGTCCGCCAGGAACCGATATTCATTCGGAAACTGTGTACAATAAAGCAGTCGAAAACTTTGCTGCTTTTCAGCAAAAAGGATGGTTGATCGAAGATGATGAACCCCGTTACTATATCTATGCCCAGACCATGAATGGAAGGACACAATATGGTTTGGTGGGATGCGCTGCAACCGAAGATTACGAAAAGGGTATCATCCGCAAACATGAACTCACCCGCCCCGACAAGGAGGAAGATCGCATGGTGCTTACACGATACCTCAATGCCAACATCGAACCTGTTTTCTTTTCATATAAAGCTGTTCCTGAAATTGATGATTTGGTGGCCAGCATTGTAAAAAATCAGGAGCCAGAATATGATTTTGTTGCCGAAGATGGTTTCGGGCACCAATTCTGGCCGATTTACGATCGCGAAACAAATCAAAAAATTGAATCGCTTTTTGCAGAGAAAGTCCCTTATACCTATGTCGCCGACGGCCATCACCGAACTGCCGCTGCAGCCAGGATTGGCGCCGAAAAGCGATCGATGAATCCGAACCATAACGGTACCGAGGAATACAACTTTTTCATGGCTGTCCATTTTCCCGATAATCAGCTCCAAATTATCGATTACAACCGGTTGGTGAAAGACCTGAACGGCTATTCGGCTGATGGATTTATCGCTGCACTTCAGAAAAGTTTTGCCATCG
>CAZMDP010000293.1:0-4047 GCA_964565015.1 uncultured Prolixibacteraceae bacterium
AGCATTAAAAGGGTTAAAACATTCGGGTAAAAAACGACAGTTTCTTAAATTGATCAGCCAATATCCCATTTTGCCCGAAAATCTGAGTTTTCTGATTGATTACTGCCTCCAAATTCTTGAAAATACTGTTGAACCGCCGGCAGTTAAAGCCCATGCAATGCAGATATTGTACAATATTTCGGAAATACAGTCCGGGTTCAAAGAAGAATTGCTTGCAATAATGGAATTTGAAATAGAAATCAGTGAATCGCCCGGCATAAAGGCAAGAGCGCGAAAACTTGCCGGAAAATTATCAAAAGAAGTTAGGGTGAAAGGGTGAAAAGACCAGAATGTACCTTTGCAACTTTAATTATATATGGTTTTCAATTTTGAATATTTGTCAACAGATTAATTTGTAGGTATAATTATACAGTTCTGATCCTGTTTCGGAGAAATTTTGTTTTGTGGGTTAGTTCAAAAATAAATTTTACTATTTTTGCGCCGTCTTTCAAAAAAGAGACATTAATGATTGACCTATGGTGTAATTGGCAACACGTCTGATTTTGGTTCAGAAGAGTCTAGGTTCGAGCCCTAGTAGGTCAACAATCCACTGTCCTGTGGTGTAATTGGCAACACGTCTGACTCTGGATCAGAAGAGTCCAGGTTCGACCCCTGGCAGGACAACAAGATTATCAACCACTTACGATTTTTTTCGTAGGTGGTTTTTTTGTTGTTGCCAGGTTGTTGATTGATTTGCAGATTAATTAAAGTTGGAGTTTTTCACAGTCTTCATTTAGTTATTTGAAGATCTTTTCGGCTTGCCGTTTCAGAAAAACCGGACTAATCAGGCTCAGCAAAGTCAATCCCATCAGCAAAACAGCGGCAATTTGCATAGCAGAAGCAGCAGCAACCGAAGATGCGTTGAATTTCAGATAAATACCGAAAATCGCCCATAATATTACTACCTGATAATAAGGGTCATTTTTACGGAACCTTACAAATGTGGAAATTAAGACAGCTATTGACATCAGAATAATTGCCCAAGCAGGTTCGCCCAAAGGACTTCCCTTCCAACCCAATGAAACCAACAGTGCCGTTGCATTGGCAATAGTAGCTACCGTAATCCAGCCCAGATAAATACTTACCGGAATCCGCAGCGTCCATCTGTCTTGCCTTGTAATCAGATATAGCCTGATCAGACTAAACAGCAGCAACAACATCAGAGCCATAGATAGCCATATAAGCTGATAGTGCCAGGCAAAAATCCAGCCTGCGTTTCCAATGGATGAAACAATAAACCAGACATATCTTTTTGTATTTATGGATACGCTATTTTCGGTTTTTCCAAGCCACGATTGCACGATATAAATAATCAGCAGAATGTAGATAATTCCCCAGATGGAAAAGGTTATACCGGCCGGTACAAAATAGTTGGGATAAAGCGCCGACAATTCGCCGGTTGTTTTTCCGTTGATGGGCAAACTGTTGGCCAGGTAGTTGATGTAAATTACCACCACAAGAGCCAGGGTCTGTAAAAAGTTCCAGGTGTAAAATTTTGCTTTCATAAGTCCGATTGTTGTAAGTGATGATCAGATATGGTTCATTATTGCAGAAATAAGAATAATAACAAAAGCCAACACTACCGACAGCATACCGGTCAGTTGTTGAATCTTTTTCATCTTTTCGAGTTCAGGTGAAGGGCCATTGGATGATATTTTATGAAATCGGGGTACAATAATTTCAAAATTAACAATGGCAAGTAAAGCAAGTATGGCTACCAGAACATGCTTCACAAACATAAAAATCTGCCAGGTATTGGAAAAGTTGATAATGCTCACGTAATAAGGGCTTACAATCTTCAGAGGAATTCCCGTAATAAAAAGAACGGCCAGCGAAACATAAACCACCATCCTCGCCTTTTGCATAAAAACCTTCATGAATGGCCCGGCAACGGCAGGTGCCAATGTGTTTTGAACCGTACCCCTGAGTATGACAACATTTACGAACAGTGTTCCGAACCAGGCAATGGTGGCCAGCAAATGAAGCAAATCGAAAAGCGATTTTACAAAAACATTATCCATAATAAAATTATAATTGATTAATACAGCTTCAGGCTTATAATACCATCATCAAATATAGCAAACAAAAACAAATCCTCCCGAAATCACTATATTTGAAACATCCAAAATGAGTTATAATAGTGTTTTTTTTTATGGAAGTAACCGGAAAACCAACCGTTAATCCTCTGTTGTTTGTCGGGGGTAAAACGGCAGGCTATTTTACCTGGATAATTTTTGTTTTTTCATTGTCAGGATATCCGGGCCTGAAACAGGATATTGATCCCATCTTTGATTATGCCGCTTATTTCATCTTCGCTATCGGAATGATATTTATTCTGTTTAGTTCGTTTACCCTTGGGCGGTCTATACGCATAGGGCTTCCAACCCGGGATACTATCCTTAAAACAGGCGGTATTTACCAGTTCAGCCGCAATCCCATGTATATCGGCGTTCACCTGGTTACGCTCGCGGCTATGCTGATAACCCTGAAATGGTGGGTAATTGTTCCCGGCATAATCAGTTTTTATACATACCATCGGATAATTTTGGGCGAAGAGAAATTTCTCGAAGAACGCTTCGGTTCCGAATACCTGAAATACCAGCAAAAAGTCAGGAGGTATTTATAGTTTAACACTTCATCCCTCATTCTCATCATTTCGGTAAATTCATTTCCGGATAAAAGACCATGCTCCATACCTTGGTGACTTTAAAGCGTAATTCAACCAATTTTAATAAGCTGAGACATGGAGAAAATCGATAAACAAGCCATTTTTCTGTTGGCCCTGTTATTCATAACCGGCTGTAAAAGTATGCCCAACGGGCAGGACCAAATTATCAGAAAAGTAAAAATAGAGGCCGCACAGGAGGCCGACACCTTTATAGTAAGATCATTTTCGGGAATGATCAGGGAAGCCAGCGAAATAAACCTGGCCTTCAGGGTGGCAGGCCCTATTCAGAAAATTTACGTTAAATCGGGCGACTACGTTAAAGCCGGTCAACTTGTTGCGCAAATAGACCAGCGCGATTACGAAGTGCAGTTACAGGCTGCACAGGCACAATATGACCAGGTGAGCGCCGAAGCCGGGAGGGTTGTTGAGCTGCACAACCGGCAAAGCGTAGCCGGTAACGACTACGACAAGGCAGTTGCCGGCGAAAAAATGGTAGCCGCCCAACTGAAAAATGCCCGGGATCAATTGAACGACACCCGACTTTTATCGCCGGTTTCGGGATATATACAAAAGGTGAATTTTATTGCAAACGAACTGGTGGATGCAGGGATGCCCGTTGCCACGATCATCGATGTGGGCCATTATGTTGTGGAGGCCGATATTCCGGTTTCGATTTACATCGACCGTAATAAAATTGTATCGTTCACCGGATTTCAACCAATTTTCCCGGATGAGGTTATTCCGTTGGAATTGCTCAGTTTTAGCAAAAAAGCCAACAATAACCAACTATATAGAATACAATTAAGGCTCAATCCGGCAAACCATCCCAAACTGGCGCCAGGCATGGACATAATGGTTAAAATTACCTTGCTGAATGGAATGGAAGCAAAGGTGTGTACCCCTATAAGTGCACTTTTCAACGAGGGTGGAAAAACCTTTGTATGGATTTATACGCCTGAAAATAATGAAGTTAGCAAACGCGAAGTCATTACGGGCAATCTTACAGGCACAGGTAAAATAATCATCGAGAAAGGGCTTCGAAAGGGCGAACAGGTTGTGGTGGCAGGTGTCAATCAGCTTAAAGAAAATCAGAAAGTAGAACCTGTGGAGCAGGTTTCTGAAACCAATATTGGAGGGTTGCTATGATGAACCTGACCGAATTGACTTTCAAAAGAAAAGCCATCATTTGGTTTCTATTGGTTTGCATTGTTGCCGGCGGCATACTTGCATTCAGGAAAATCAGCAAACTGGAAGACCCCGAACTGGTGGTGATGATGTCGCAGATTGTAACCCTCTACCCGGGCGCTACCGCACACGAGGTGGAGATGCAGGTTACGAAC
>CAZMDP010000294.1:0-4046 GCA_964565015.1 uncultured Prolixibacteraceae bacterium
GTTCTCTACTTTGGAATGCTTATACCCATGACCATTGCCAGTCCGACCGGATTATACCTGCCAATTGTATTTGCCTTTGCAACAGGGCTTCCGGTTATTCTTTTTGCCTGGTTACTGGCTTATGCGGTAGGGAATGTAGGGAAACTCTACAACCGGATTAAAGTGTTCGAGTTGTGGTTCCGACGGGTGGTAGCGGTTCTGTTTATCGGCATTGGAATTTACTATCTCTATATTTTTATTGTTTGAAAATGGAAATAAAAAACGAACTCAAAATCCTATTCTGGATGGTGGCCATTTTCCTGGCCATATTTTTCCTTCCTATCGAAAGCAAAGTTTTTAATACAGCTATCGATGCTACCCTCGACCTGTCGAAATGGTATGCCCGCGAGCATGTTATACTTTGCCTGTTGCCTGCTTTTCTGATCGCCGGTGTAATTTCAGTATTCGTAAGCCAGGCTTCGGTCATAAAATATTTCGGGGCAAAAGCCAAAAAGTGGGTGGCCTACACTGTTGCTTCGGTTTCGGGAACTATCCTGGCGGTATGCTCCTGTACCATATTGCCTCTCTTTTCGAGCATTCACAAACGTGGCGCTGGCCTTGGGCCCGCTGTTGCTTTTCTCTATTCTGGCCCGGCCATTAATATCCTTGCCATTATCCTCACCGCACGCATTTTAGGGTTTGAGATGGGAGTGGCCCGGTTTATCGGTGCCGTACTTTTCAGTGTTGTTATTGGGGTAACCATGTCGCTTATTTATCGTAAGGAAGAAAAAGCCAAACGCGAAGAACAGATGAATTTTCCCGATGTTCCCGAAACCCGCCCGATTTGGCAGACTGCGCTCCATTTTTTCACCCTGGTGCTTATCCTTGTCTTTGCCAACTGGGGCACTCCTGGCGAAGGCGATACAAGCAGTGCCTGGTATTTTATATGGGCAAATAAATGGTATATCACCGGAGTTTTTGGATTGGTTCTGGCCTGGTCGATGATTTACATTCTGAAGTTAAAATCCTGGCAAGTTCTTACCGGTACGATTGTTACAGCCCTCAGCGCTTTCCTTTTTGCCAATCCGCTGATCAGTATGGTTGTGGGTATTGCTGCAGTAAGTACAATTGCATTGATGGACAAATCGGACGAAGGCGAAAACCGCGAGTGGATTGTTTCGAGCTGGGGTTTTACAAAACAGATTGTGCCACTGCTGGCCATTGGTGTGGTGATTGCAGGATTTTTACTTGGCTCCACCCACGATGACGTAAGCATTCCAGGTGTAATTCCCAACGATTGGATTGCATGGCTGGTAGGGGGTAATTCTTTGTTTGCCAATTTCTTTGCCTCTATTGTCGGGGCGTTTATGTACTTTGCAACCTTAACCGAAGTTCCAATTTTGCAGGGCTTATTGGCATCGGGAATGGGTAAAGGGCCGGCATTAGCTTTACTTCTGGCGGGGCCTTCGATTTCGCTTCCTAATATGTTGGTTATCCGAGGAGTTATGGGTACTCAAAAAACCATTGTTTTTGTCATGCTGGTAGTTCTTCTGTCAACCATAGCCGGCATGATTTATGGATGGCTTTATTGATAAAATCGAAAAAACAATAGGGTTATGATAAGATTCTTCTCAATGCTATTTATTCTTATTTTGTTGTTTTCTTCCCAATTAGGCGCTCAAACCATAATTCCTGTAAGTTCAGAAATTGCCCGAACAATTATCGAAGCCCCTCACGGAGAAGGATTTAAGTTAATAGACGCAAGGAGCATCGATATGTATAATTCTGGTCATATCAGGTCGGCAATCGTTATTGATGTCAATCAAGACAACCTGAGGGAAAAATTGGCACCTTTCCTGATGAAAGACACTCTGTTCCTTTATTGCACCACCAGTAAACGTATTCAAAAAATGAAGGATAGTTTGATTAATATGGGTTATAAAAAGCTTTTATATTTAATGACGGACGGAATAACCGGTTGGAAAGAACAGGGATTTGACCTGGAAATATCTGCTCCAAAACCAAAGTATGAAAGTGAAAAATAGATATAAGTAATATGCTCGACATTAAAGTTATAGGCCCTGGATGTGCCAATTGCACCAAACTCGCTGATTTATGTCGCGAAGTAGTTGAAGAAAACAACTTTGAATCAGAGATTCAGAAAGTTACCGATACCAACGAATTCTGGAAATACGGCATCGTGCTTACCCCCGGACTGGTCGTAAACGGTAAAATACTGGTTCAGGGAAAATTACCTACCAAAAAAACGCTCGAAAATTGGTTGCAAAGGGAAGCAAATCAATAATTTAAGAGGTTCCTTAAATGTTATATACTGGTTTCATGATAAACGATCCATCAGGAAAGAATGGATTTGAATTTTTGAAACCGTAATCAATTACCTGGATAGCCCACAGTTTGTGCCAGTATTATATGCTGGTTTGGCCTGAGTTTAAGTAATTCTTTCATTTTTTGCTTGTCTATCTGGCCTCGGACAATGGTTGCCAGGCCTTCGGATGCACAGTAGAGATAGACATTCTGCGAAATGTAGCCAACATCGGTGGCCGAATAGAACTTACGGGTCTCATCATCGGCATTTGTCATTCGGTCGAAATCTGCCACAAAAACCAGGTTTACCGGTGCGGTGTGGGCAAATTCCTGAACAGCAGAGGCTACCCTGAAATCGTCGTTACCCATTTTTAACAGGGCATGTTGCTGTGGTTCATAAACATACCATCCGTTGGCTTTAATAACGTAAATATCAAACTCGTTCCAGGTACGCGCCGATGGCACAGTGCGGTATCCGTTCGGACGGTTAATTCCATAGGCAGCCCATAGAAGGTCAGATAATTGCTGCTGTGTTAATTCTTTGCTGCTGAATGAACGCTGTGATTGACGGTTTTGCAAAGCTTCCATCAGGGGCATACCTCTGGTTTTGTTGGCAGGTGGCAAAACTATGGTTTCAATTGCCTGGGCATAACATAGTGTCAAAACTGAAAACAGTACAATCGTCAGGGTAAAAAATTTCTTTGACATGGCAGTAATTATTTGGTTATTAATTAATTATCGTTTCGATTTGCAATCAAGTTAGATACATACATAATTAACTTTCCTGATGATAATTTCAAACAAAATTAACTTTTATAAAAATACTAATTCGTATGTTTGCGACATTAGACATATACATTACAAGACTAAATATTACTGTAATGAAATTGATTGATATTTATGAATAAATCTGAAATTTTTGAAGAATCGCTGCAGGAACTGGCCAGGTTTGCCAAAGTAATTTCACATCCAGCACGGTTGGCTATTTTAAAATATCTGGCCGAGACAAAATTATGTATCTCAGGCGATATTTCCGAAAGCCTCCCTCTAAGCAGAACCACTGTTTCGCAACATTTAAAGGAGCTGAAGTCGTTCGGGCTTATACACGGTGAAATCGACGGGTTGAATGTCTGTTATTGTCTTTGCAGTGAATCTATAAAAGAGAACCTTGAAAAATTTGAACTATTCTTCAAACAAATTACTTCAGCAGAAATAACATGTAATCATTAATAAAACAGAAAATTTATGAAAGTATTGATTTTATGCACGGGAAACAGCTGTCGGAGTCAGATGGCGCACGGCTTTCTGCAATCGTTCGACAGCCGGATTGAAGTAGCCTCGGCAGGTACCGAAGCTTCGGGAAAGTTAAACCAGGGCGCAGTGGCAGCCATGAAAGAGATTGGAATCGATATCAGTCACCACACCTCCGACCAGGTAGATAAGTACCTTGGCGAAGAGTGGGACTATGTGATTACTGTCTGCGGCGGAGCAAATGAAACATGCCCAACCTTTATCGGGAAGGTGAAAAACAGGCTGCATATTGGGTTCGATGACCCATCGCATGCAGTTGGCACCGATGAATTTATCTGGAGTGAATATATCAGGGTGCGCGATGAAATCAGGGAGGCATTCGGGAAGCTTTACGAAGAACAGCTAAAGCCACAGTTATGACAGAGAAGAAACAAATCGGTTTTTTTGAGAAATACCTTTCCCTTTGGGTTATACTGTGCATAGCCGGGGGT
>CAZMDP010000295.1:0-1041 GCA_964565015.1 uncultured Prolixibacteraceae bacterium
AAAAAAATATGTAATAAAACTACTGAATATCAACAATTAAAGCACATTTACAAGTTTAAATACCCAGGCATAATTACAGGGATTGTTGGCAGGGGTAACTACTGGCGGAGTGATGGTAATTTTTCCGCCACTTGCCTGCGACCTTACCTGGCCATTGAACCCAAGCAGGCTCACGCTGGCTGGTCGGCCAACTCCCTGCACGGTAATTGGTTTTTCGGGAAACCGGGTGCAATGCACATAAAGGTCTTTCCCTTTCCGGGTGAAATAAACATTCTGAAGGTTTTTATTAGCATCGGCACCTTCCCATTTGCGGGTGTCATAAATGGCTTCACCGTTCACCCTCAACCAATCGCCCATGTCGAGCAGACGCTGTTGCTGAATGGCAGGTATGCGTCCATCGGCTGTAGGGCCAACATCGAGCAGCAGGTTTCCGCCGGCAGCTACCTTTTCGATCAAAAGATGCACAAGTGCTTCGGAAGTCATATAATTTTCGGGCGTTTCAATCTGGTTATAGCCAAACGAGGTTCCGATTCCCCGGCACTCTTCCCATGGATGATCTACATTGCCGATGCCTTGTCCGTCATGAACCAGGTCGTATTCGGTGGTATAATACCCTCCGTGCACGCCGCGGGTTTCTTTACCCCACCGGTCGTTTACAGCCACCCTGTCTTTTACCGGCGATTCGTTATAGAGCCAGGCCAGGAATTCGGTGCTTTTCCATTTTTCACTGGGGTGATCCCATTCGCCATCGGTCCACACAATATCGGGTTCGTAACGGGTAACCAGATCCTTCATTTGCGGGATCATATGATCGTCAACGTACTTTTCGAGGTTGGAACGGTACAACGGATTAAACCATTCGTAAAGCGAGTAGTAAAATCCCATATGCAGGCCGGCATCTTTTACGGCCGTTGTGAGTTCGCCGCAAATGTCGCGGTGCGGGCCAATGTCAACACTGTTCCAGTTCCAGCTTTGGGCGCTGGGCCAAAGGGTAAAACCCTCGTGGTGTTTCGAAGTAAGAACCACATATTTTGCCCCGGC
>CAZMDP010000295.1:1051-4042 GCA_964565015.1 uncultured Prolixibacteraceae bacterium
CACCTCGAGAAACTTGCCGAGCGGCGGCACTTCCACCACTTCTGCTACAAGCCCGTCTCCGGACTCCCAGCGGCTGCCCTTTTTCTGCTTTTCGTAGATGAATTTTGCCCCGGCTTTTTTGAACAGATCGGCCCACTGGGCTGGATCAAAATGACGGGTTTTCCACATAGGGGCAAAATCCTGGTAGAGAAAGTTTTCACCGTACATGGCATTGTGGTACTCCCGGAAGAGTTTTCCGGCTTTGTCGTTGGTATTCATAATACGCCACCAGTACCACTCTGAGTATTTGGCGTAAATACCGATATCGGCATTGGCCGGCGCCCATGCCGGAACGGCATACACCCCCCAATGGATAAAAATACCAAACTTAACATCGCTGAACCATTGGGGCACTGGCCGGCTGTTTATAGACTCCCATGTGGGTTGGTAGGGTTGTGTATTTGCAATATATGCCCATGCAAACAAAAGAAGGATTAGAATTGATTTTTTCATTTTATTATAGATTACCGTTAAATTCTTTCAAAGCGTTAATCATAGCAACCAGGTTTTCGACCGGAACATTAGCCTGCACATTGTGGACCGTATTAAAAACAAAACCACCGTCCTTATTGAATATTTCGCATAGTCTTAAAACCTCTTCCCTGACCTTTTCGGGTGTTGCGTATGGCAGGGTTTTCTGTGTATCAATACCACCGCCCCAGAATACCAGGTCTTTACCATAGGTTTTTTTCAGGTGTAACGGATCCATCCCGCGGGCATTGATCTGCACCGGATTGATTATATCGAACCCTGCTTCGATAAAATGTTTCATCAGGCCTTCAACCGCTCCGCACGAATGCTTGAATGTTTTCCAGGGCGTGTTCAGGTGCACCCAGTCGTTAATACGCTTGTAGTATGGCAACCAGAGGTTATCAAAATCATCGGGTGAACAGAATGTAGATTCCTGTGTACCAAAATCGGTGCCGCAGATAAAAACAGCATCAATGTTGTTTCCGATTACTTCATATAACCTGCGGAAATTTTCAAGCGCTATTTCAGTCTGGCGGTCAAAAATTTCGCGAATGTAATCGGTCCGGCAGATTGTACTCATATACCATTCGGCTACGTCGCGGATACCTTTGGGGTGTTTTAGCTGCAAGCCCGGCACAAGGGCAATGTCGCCCAGTGCAGTCCCACCCAGAGCAGCTATTACCGCTTTCCCGGTGGCGCGGGCATCGCGGGCCGATTTAGCCCAGAAATTCAGTTCTTCTTCCGAAACCAGGCCAAATTCTTCGAGGTTCTCTTCCACGTTCAGGTTGTTGTCGTCGATGGGTTCCTGCCTGATTACCGCATCGAAAAAGTAACCGGCTGTGGGCATTCGCCCCGAAGGGGGAGACGAAAGATCTCCCTGTGGATGGATCAGCAGATCGCCATTGGTATCGTATGAAGTATTAAACCCCGAAGGTAGCAATACTTCCTGCCCCCAGAAAGTTTTAAAAGTTTTGAACGGGGCATGGTTATATACCCCGAACATATTGTTGCGCCCGGCAGCGCCAACCACATCTATTCCAATTATCTGCATGAGTTCCTCATCCACTTCGCCGAGCATCTGAAAGGGCTCCGTTACCCGAACCGGCCGTTTTTTGAGGCCGTAATATTCACGGAGACGTTCAACGGCCAGCACGTGAATTCCCGTAACTGCGGTCGAACCCAGATCAACCACCACCCTACCCGGCCACTGATGGTTTATCGTTTTCAGAAATAATTCATGAGATGTCATACTATCAATTTTTTTTCCAGTTCTTCGAGCGAAATCCCTTTTGTTTCGGGTAAATATTTATGGATAATATAAACGCCTGCTATACAAATAAATGCATAAATCCAGAAGGTATTGGTGGCATTGAACTGTTCGACAAAAACCGGAAAGGTTAAAGTGAGCAGGTAACAGGCAGTCCAGAGTGAAAAAGTTGCCACCGACATGGCCACCCCCCTGATCCGGTTGGGGAAAATTTCGGATATTACAACCCATACAGTTGGCCCCAACCCGAATGCAAAAAATGCAGGCGCCGACAAAAGGGCACCAATCATCCATAAGCCATCTGTGTGTCCGGTCATAAACAGGAACCCGATAACCACATAACATACTGCCATTCCGGCTGATCCGATCAGCATCATTACCTTTCGCCCGATTTTATCGATGACCTTCATGGCCAGAATGGTGAAAATTATATTGATCAGCCCGATCAGTGTGGTCTGAAACAGGGCATCGTCGATACCAAAACGGGCTTTGGCAAAAATATCGGGCGCGTAAAAGAAGATCACATTAATGCCCGACCATTGCTGAAATACGGCAAGAAATATCCCGAGAAAAAGAATGAATTTGTACTTTTTCTGAAAGGCATCTTTTAAGGTTGCCCGTTTTTCGACCCCTTGAAGCGACTCCTTTATCTCGGCCAGTTCGGTTTCGGCAAAGCCCGAATCTGCAATCCGTTTCAGAACCGAAAGGGCTTTTGCTTCATTTTTACGGGCTACCAGCCAACGCGGGCTTTCGGGTATGATAAAAAGCGAAAGCAGAAACACAATAGCAGGCACAGCCTCAGCGGCAAACATCCACCGCCATGCATTTTCGCCGATTGGGAGCAGCAGGTAGTTCGAGTAGTAGGCCAGCGAAATACCGATTACAATGGTTAACTGGTTGATGGAAACCATACGGCCGCGAACCTGTGCAGGCGAAACTTCGGCAATATACATGGGCGCCAGTACCGATGCCCCTCCTACGGCCAGGCCACCTACAATACGGTAAAAAATAAATGTGGGGATCGAATCGGACAAGCCGGTCCCGATGGCCGACAGCCCAAACAAAACACTGGTTACCAGAAGGACATTTTTCCGGCCAAAGCGGTCGCCCAGCTTGCCCACTAACGAAGCACCTATAATGCAACCAATGAGGGCGCTGCTAACTACCCAACCTTTCATGGCTTCATTTAATCCGAAGTAGTCCTTGATAAACGG
>CAZMDP010000296.1:0-4026 GCA_964565015.1 uncultured Prolixibacteraceae bacterium
CAGAAAACAGAAAACTAGAAACAATCAAATAGTCATAATATCTTTTTCCTTAGCGGACACTAAGATATCAATTTTTTTTACAAAATCATCCGTATAGGATTGAACTTCTTTTTCGGCGTCTTTTTCCATGTCTTCCGGCAGTCCTTGCTTCAGAAGTTTCTTTAATTCTTCGTTTGCATTTTTACGTGCCGTCCTGACACTGATCTTGGCATTCTCGCCTTCTTTATAGGCTTGCTTAACCAGAACCTTACGCCGTTCCTCCGTTAAAGGCGGGATATTGATGCGGATAACCTCACCGTTGTTGTCTGGGTTAAAACCCAGATTTGCGGCCAAAATGGCTTTTTCGATAACCGGGATCATTTTTTTCTCCCAGGGTTGAATGGCAATAGTACGCGGATCGGGTGTACTGATGTTTGCCACCTGGTTGAGCGGTGTTAAACTGCCATAGTAATCAACATGAACGCTATCGACCATTGCTGGATTGGCTTTGCCTGCCCTGATGTGCAATAATTCTTTTTCAAGATGAGCAATGGCCAACTCCATTCTCTCCTTGCAGTCGTCTAATACCAATTGTGCTTCTTCGTGCATAATATGTTCTTCGTACTGTAAAGATGCCGACAAATATAGAAAAAATGTTCAAATGTTAATAAAAAAGAAAACTTTTCTTAAAATTTTACCCATTAAAACCCGTTATAAACAACCGTTCCAATATTTTCTTCATTCAGGACCTTCATCAGGTTCCCTTTCCGATCCATATTAAACACAACCACTTTCAGATTATTTTCTTTACAGAGGGTGGTAGCAGTAAGGTCCATTATTTTGAGTCCACGGTTGTACACTTCATCAAAAGTTATGGTATCGAACTTTGTTGCCGAACTATCTTTCTCCGGGTCGGCCGTATAAATACCATCAACCCTTGTTCCTTTAAACATTGCATCAGCTTCGAGCTCAATCCCCCTTAGTGCACTGGCCGTATCGGTTGTAAAATAGGGATTTCCGGTACCTCCGGCAATAATACAAACATAGCCAGCTCTGAGCGATTCGATTACCTTATCTTTTGAAAAAAGTTCACCTATTGGCTCCATCCTTATGGCCGTATATACTTTTGCCTTTATGTGGATGGAGTGTAGGGCCGATTGTAGGGCAAGACTGTTGATTACGGTGGCCAACATACCCATCTGGTCGCCTTTTACCCTGTCGAATCCTTTAGTGGCGCCACTCATCCCCCTGAAAATGTTACCACCTCCGATAACGATGGCTACCTGTACACCAAAGTTTACTGCATCACCAATCTGGAGGGCATAATCGTTCAGCCTTTCAGGGTCAATTCCATATTGTTGCCCACCCATAAGCGATTCACCGCTCAGCTTCAGTAAAATCCTATTATATGCTGCCATTTCATTTTATATTAAGTCAGGTGTCAAAGATAAAAAAATGATTGCGCTACTGTTTTTCGGAATACAATAAAAAAGAGCTTCAACAAATTGCTGAAGCCCTTTTTGTTTTATTGTCTTATTACCTGTATTTATGCATCTAAGCCATATCGGTCGAATGCAGTTACTGTCAGCGACTTGTCGATACTTGTAAGATACTGGCTGACAGTCATTTTGTTGTCTTTGATAAAATCCTGTTCCAGAAGTGTTGATTCCTTGAACCATTTCTGCAGAGCACCCTGCGCGATTTTATCCAGCATAGCTTCAGGCTTTCCTTCGAGACGGAATTTTTCTTTTGCAATCTCAAGTTCTTTCTCGATAGTTGCCTGAGGAACCGATTCCCGATTTACGGCAACAGGATTCATTGCTGCTACCTGCATGGCAACATCTTTTCCAACCTGCACATCGGCAACAGTTTTATTTAATCCAACCAAAGTAGCAAGTTTGTTTCCGGGGTGGATATACGGTACTACCATTTCAGCATCAACCTTTCCGTAATACGAAAGATCGAGTTTTTCGCCAATAATTCCGGTTTGCTCAATAACCTGTGCACCGATGGTACGTCCGTCCATTACAAGCTCTTTAAGGGCTTCGAGGCTGGCAGGCTTATTTTCCAGTGCCACATCGAGTATCTTTGAAGTAAACGCGATAAAGTTTTCGTTCTTGGCAACAAAGTCGGTTTCGCAATTGAGGACTACAATTGCACCAAATTTGCCATCGGCGGTAGCCTTAGCCAGAACAACACCTTCGGTGGCATCGCGGTCGGCGCGCTTGCTTGCTACAAGCTTACCCCTTTCACGTATAATTTCGACCGCACGGTCGAAGTTCCCATCGGCTTCGGTAAGAGCGTTTTTACAATCCATCATACCGGCTCCGGTGGCTTTTCTTAGTTTTACAACATCTGCAGTCGTGAATGACATAATATCTTGTTTTTGAAATGAATACTAATTATTAGATAATCTTTGGTTTATTTTTCGTCTTCAAGTTCATCCTCATCAAAATCTACATCTTCGTCGGAAAGTTCTTCGTCGTCGAATTCCAAATCTTCGGTATCAAGTTCCGATTCTTCCTCCTCTTCAATTTCTTCTTCCAGTTCTTCTTCCAATTCTTCTTCTATTTCGACCGGAACTTGTTTGATGATGTTTTTACGGGTGCGCCTGCCGCGGATACGTGGTTGTTCTTCTTCCATTTCGGCATCGGTTTCGTCCTCGTCTTTGTCACGGTCCATTTTTCTTTCCATCAAGCCTTCGCGGATAGCTTCGACCATGACCGAGGTGATAAGCTGAATAGATTGAGAAGCATCATCGTTGGCCGGAATTACAAAATCAATCCCATTGGGGTTTGAATTGGTATCCACGATACCGAAAACAGGAATTCCGAGTCGCTGTGCTTCACGTACAGCTATTTTCTCTTTCATTACGTCAACTACAAAAAGGGCTGCGGGCAAACGGGTCAGGTCGGCAATACTTCCGAGAATTTTCTCCAGTTTGGCCCTTTGACGGGTAATCTGAAGTTTTTCGCGTTTCGAAAGCTTATCCCAGCTTGCATCTTTGGTCATTTTGTCGATCGAAACCATTTTCTTGACAGCCTTCCTGATTGTAGGAAAGTTGGTAAGCATACCACCTGGCCAACGTTCGGTCACGTAAGGCATTTTTACTGATGATACCAGATCGGCTACAATATCTTTTGCCTGCTTTTTGGTAGCAACAAAAAGGATCCTGCGGCCCGACTTGGCAATTTGTTTCATTGCTGCGGCAGCTTCATCAATTTTTACAATGGTTTTCTGAAGGTCGATTATATGGATCCCATTTTTCTCCATAAAGATATATGGTTGCATGTTGGGATTCCATTTTCTTTTCAAGTGGCCGAAATGTACTCCGGCGTCGAGTAATTGTTGAAAATTTGTTCTTGGCATCTGTTTACTTTTTTATGAAATCTCGCTTAAAAGCAACCGCTGAGTAGTCTCGACGATGGCGAGAGTCTCAACAGTTTTAGATCCCTGATTATTAATTTGTATAAAATATTAACGTTTCGAGAATTGGAACCGTTTGCGTGCTTTTGGGCGACCCGGTTTTTTACGTTCAACTTCGCGCGGATCCCTGGTGAGGAAACCAGCCTGTTTTAATTTCGGGCGGTTTTCAGGATCAATTTCAATCAATGCACGGGCAATACCCAGCCGAAGCGCTTCGGCCTGGCCAGTGAAACCTCCACCATCAAGATTTGCCTTAACATCAAAGTTCCCATCTACACCTAACAGGGTAAGAGGCTGTTTAACAACGTACTGAAGGATATCAGTAGGAAAATATTCTTCGAACTGACGGTTGTTGATGGTTATATTGCCTTTCCCGGGAGTTAAGTAAACGCGTGCAACGGCCGATTTGCGGCGTCCTATTGTATTTATAACTTCCATAATTCTTATTTAATGGTATTTAAATCGATTACACGTGGTTGCTGAGCAGCGTATTTGTGATCGGGCCCAACTACAACTTTCAGGTTTTTGTATATGCTCCGGCCTAAACGGTTTTTCGGAAGCATCCCTTTTACTGCTTTCTCGACCAGTCTTTCAGGATATTTTTTTAAAATCTCTTTTGGT
>CAZMDP010000297.1:0-4020 GCA_964565015.1 uncultured Prolixibacteraceae bacterium
AAGTAAGCATAATAGTATACTTGCCTTATAAGCAGTTATTCTACCGGTAATACCGAGAATTATTTTTTTCCCTTCGAGCCTCATTGGCCTGAATTTCAGATTCTCTTCCTGTTTTCGCGGGCGGGGTTACGGTGGTAAATCTCATTATCTTTCCATTCCTCAAAAGCAATGAGGGTGGGCTTTGGAAGGCGCTCGTAAAATTTCGAAATTTCGATCTGCTCGCGGTTTTCGAAAACTTCCTCAAGGTTATCCGAAAATGAGGCAAATTCCTGTAACTTACCATTCAGTTCTTCTTTGATTTCGGAGGCAATCTGATTGGCACGTTTGGCCAATATCATTACTGTTTCATAAACATTCCCGGTATCTCTTTCAAGGATATCAAGGTCACGGGGAACGGTGGTCATGGCAGCTTTTGTCTTTTTATAATCCATATCCGGTGTTAATTGCTATTTGTTGTTTGTGTATTATAATTCAATAAGCGTGAAATTGTTTCGTAATAACGGTCAATTTCACGACGGTATTTCGATTCAGGAAATTCATCAATAAAGGCAAAATATTCATCCAACGCACTCGATAAACGCATCTCTTTTTTATCCTCGACACTGTTTATTGCAAGCAAATACCTCGATTTAACCAGCATGTACAGGAGTTCTTCCCTGAAACGGCTGTCGGGATATTCTTTCAGTGCGTTTTCGAGGGCAACCACGGCCGCTTTGTAATTCTCAAAATCGTAATATAAACGCGCATTGAGGTACGATTTTTCTACCAGTTTATCGCGTAGCTCGTCAATGAGACGGTGGGCTTCGTTAACTTTTTCGTTAAAGGGGTAAAGGTTAATGTATAACTGAAGGGCATCGATGGCATTTACAGTTACTTCCTGGTCGAGCCTTACTTTAGGAGATTGCAGGTAACCGGCGTAACCTACCATAAACTGTGCCTCCTCGGCATATTTACTGGTAGGGGTTTCGCGCAGCAAAGTCCTGAAATACTGGGTAGCCATCAGGTAATCGCGCTGTCCCATCATACTTTTAGCGTAGTAGTAATAGATCTGGTCGGCACGGCTTGTTCCCCTGTAAATGGGCAGTAATTCCTGAAACAAAGTACCCGACCGTACAAATTCGCCCGCCTCGTAATACTCGATGGCTTTTTTGAATTTGAACTCATAATCTGTACTTTTCAGTACCTTGTTGAAATCGCTGCACGACGTTAAAATGGCCAGCGTTAACAGAACTAAAAAACCGATATTTCTCATTTTCATAAACATCGCGCAAAGATATAGTTTTTGTAAATATCAGAAACGGTGCATCCTGATATTTGTTTTGATATAACAAATGGTTATGAATTTTTAACAACAAAAGGGGGTATAACCAAAAAAGTTTACATTTGCACGGTTTAACAAATTACAAATAAGTATAGTATGGCAGATATTTTTGCAAAACTTCAGCAGAATCAAGGCGATATTGGCCGTTATATGAAACAGGCCCATGGTTATTTTGCTTTTCCCAAACTTGAAGGTGAAATTGCCCCATATATGAATTTCAGGGGAAAAAAGATGCTCGTATGGAGCCTGAATAATTATTTAGGTTTGGCAAACCATCCGGAAATCAGAAAAGCAGACGCCGAATCTGCCGCCAAATGGGGTTTGGGCTACCCGATGGGAGCCCGCATGATGTCGGGGCAAACCGTAAAACACGAAGAACTGGAACAAAACCTGGCAAGCTTCGTCGGTAAAGAAGATGCATTCCTGCTCAATTACGGATATCAGGGAATGGTTTCGATTATAGATGCCATATGCGGCCGTAACGATGTTATTGTATATGATTCGGAATCACACGCCTGTATTCTTGATGGTGTCAGACTTCACATGGGAAAACGGTTTGTATTCCAGCACAACAATATGGAAAGTCTCAGGAAACAGCTCGAAAGGGCCAAAAAGCTTTCCGAAAAACAGAATGGTGGCATACTGGTTATTACCGAAGGCGTATTCGGAATGGCCGGTGATTTAGGCAAACTCGACGAAATTGCAGCTATGAAAGATGAGTTTGGTTTCAGATTTCTGGTTGACGATGCACACGGATTTGGAACTATGGGAAAAACCGGAGCCGGTGCACCTGAACATTTCGGGGTAACCGATAAGGTTGACCTGCTGTTTGGTACCTTCGCCAAATCAATGGCCGGAATTGGCGCTTTTGTGGCTGGCCCCAACGATGTTTGCAACTATTTACGCTATAACATGCGTTCCCAGACTTTTGCAAAATCGTTGCCTATGGCCATGGTCGAAGGTGCGCTGAAGAGGCTCGAAATGATTAGGACAATGCCCGAGTTGCGCGAGAAACTATGGACAATAGTACATGCCATTCAGAGTGGATTAAAAGAAGCCGGTTTTGATCTTGGCCGCACCAACTCTCCGGTTACCCCTGTTTATCTGAAAGGCGGAAATGCCGAGGCAACCAACCTTATCCACGATTTAAGGGAAAATTACCGTATTTTCTGCTCTATAGTAGTGTATCCGGTTATACCGAAAGGAGAACTGATCATCAGAATTATTCCTACTGCTACACACTCTCTTGAAGACGTTAAATATACCATCGATTCGTTCAAAGCCATCAAGCAAAAACTGGAAAGCGGCGCCTACCAGTCGGCAGAGCTGGCTAAAGTGGAAACCGACAGATTATAAACAACAAAATAACACTATTAAAAAAGGGCCCGAAAAGGCCCTTTTTTATTTAATCATTGATTTCAATTATGTAGTTCAGATAAATACCTCTCGGCATCGATGGCTGCCATACATCCCGAACCTGCAGCGGTTACCGCCTGCCGATAAACCGGGTCCTGAACATCGCCACATGCAAATACACCGGGCACTTTTGTTTTCGAAGTACCGGGGATGGTCTTGATGTAGCCTACATTGTCGAGTTCAAGGTAATCGGCAAAAATATCGGAGTTGGGTTTATGACCGATAGCCAAAAAGAATCCGTCGATTTTTATTTTTACTTCCTCTTCGCCGGGTTCACCTGCATTTTTCACCAGGGTTGCGCCTTCGACCACGCCATCACCAAACAATCCCTTCGTCTGGTGTTTCCACAAAATTTCAATATTAGGGGCACGCATCACCCTATCTGCCATTACTTTTGAAGCCCTCAGAACATCCCTTCTGACAATCAGGTAAACTTTCCGGCAAAGCCCGGCAAGGTACAGGGCTTCTTCAGCGGCAGTATCCCCGCCACCAACCACAGCAACATCTTTTCCACGGTAAAAGAAACCGTCGCAAGTGGCACAGGCCGATACCCCTCCGCCCGCATATTTTTGTTCATCTTCGAGACCGAGATATTTTGCAGTAGCGCCGGTAGCAATAATTACAGTTTCGGCTTCAATCAGTTTGGAATCATCAATCCATACTTTATGAATACTCCCCGAGAAATCGACTTTGGTAGCCATCCCCCAACGCACATCGGTTCCAAAGCGTTGTGCCTGCTTTTTAAAATCCTCCATCATAACCGGACCGGTAACCCCATCAGGATAACCGGGATAATTCTCCACTTCGGTAGTTGTAGTCAACTGCCCGCCTGGCTGCAGGCCTTCGTACATGACGGGATTAAGGTTGGCACGAGCCGCATAAATAGCAGCAGTATAACCAGCAGGCCCCGAACCGATAATCAGGCATTTTACTTTCTCGGGAACTAAGTCATCAGGCGTTTGCGCCGATTGAACATCAATTTGTAATGGTTTAAACATATATAATCTGTTTTAAATTTCTGTGTGCAAAATTAACAATCGAAAATCAATTTTTAGGTTAAACTTACTTCAATAATATTTAACATTCAATAGATTAAACCAATTAAAAGGATTGCAATACATTGCGGGATACGAAAAACCTAAAATAAAACAATGAAAAAATTTTTGGCAGAACAAATTCAAATGCTACTTTTGCAGCACCAAAATCGGATGCAAAAGTGCATTGAAAGATTCGGGGCGTAGCGCCCCCGATTTGATCGGGGTAGCAGCGCACACATATAGTAA
>CAZMDP010000298.1:0-4017 GCA_964565015.1 uncultured Prolixibacteraceae bacterium
GTGCATTTTCCGTTTCGGGCGGATGGGGCGTTTTCTGCCTGGAATAAATAAATACGAACTCCTTATATTTCAGAAGAAGATTAAGGCTTTGCGACAGGCAATCGGTAACGGCAACATCAAAGTTCTGAAGGATATGGTTGTTTTTCATATCCTTTTCATCGCCCATATCAAGGATCAGCAGCCTTTCCGGATCGATCTTCGATAGAATGGGGTGAAGCTTTTTATTGCTGATGTTCATGATAACATACATGCTGTAACGCCCAATTGCCTGACTGATCAGCTGCTCGAAAACCTTTGGATTGTAATGATGGAAAAGCAGGTCAACCGAGTATTTTTGCGGCAGGTTTCTTCGGAAAGCCCGGTATAATTGTTCCTTAAAAGCGCTGAAATCGTCGAGCAACATAAACACCCATTGAGAAGAAGAGGAGACAAAAAACCCTTTCGCGGGGGTTGATTCAATGACCGATTTCTGCTTCAGAATGTTATATGCCTTAACCACCGTGTCGCGCGAATAACCGCTTAACCGGCTCAGCTCATTTACCGAAGGCAATGTATCGCCCGGCTTCAGGTTCTCCGAAGCAATGGCCTCGTTAATCGAGTCGATCAACGACTGGAGCTTTGTTGTGCCCTGGCTCTCGCGGATAATTATTACGTTTGATGACATAACAAAATCAGTTCACAGTTTAACCCGAATAAATCGGGGTTCAGTTCACCCTTAATCGGAATGACCATTTATAACTTCAAACATTTTATACCTTCAACTATAAAAACTTAGCGTGCAGGTCACCCGGCTTGAAATAACCGGATAACCTGCATTTTTATCCTTTTCTATTTATACAGAGGGCCGTAGGTTGCACAAGCTTTGTAATCGGCGCTTTCCTTTTCGGCGCCGAACGCATTCCAGGCGCTGGGCCTGAAAATGTTACCTTCATCTACGTTGTGCATACAAACCGGGATACGGAGCATCGAAGCAAGCGTAATCAAATCGGCGCCGATGTGCCCATAGCTGATGGCCCCATGATTGGCCCCCCAGTTTGCCATTACCGAATAAACGTCTTTGAAAGCGCCCGAACCGGTAAGGCGTGGTACAAACCAGGTTGTCGGCCAGGTTGGGTTGGTGCGCCGGTCGAGCGTTTTGTGTACCTCATCTTTCAATTCCACGGTATAACCTTCGGCAATCTGCAGTACAGGGCCCAACCCTTTAACCAGGTTGACCCTCGACATGGTTACCGGCATTTGGCCGGCCGTTTTAAACTGCGTTGAATAACCACCGCCTCTGAAATACTCTCTGTCGGCCGGGCAAAAGTGGGTATTTTCGAGGCAACGAGTTACCTCTTCCTCAGTAATTTCCCAGTAAGGCTTCATAACGGGGTTACCGGCGGCATCGCGTTGTTGTGCCGTTGCATCCAAAGCCGTTGGCCCTGAATTGATCAGGTGTATAATCCCATCTTTTGCCAACCCGGTGAGCTCCTGTCCGGTAACGCGCTTCACCGCTTCGGGGCTCCAATAGGTGCGTACATCGCTGAATATCTGAGCCGTATTGGTCAGCAAATGGCCAAACAACATCGGTACTGCATTCAGACTATCGTTCTCGGTAGCAAACACAAAAGCCTGGCGAATACCATTCCAGTCGAACGACGAGCATAAAATAGCTTCAGAAAAATCGCCGTTAGGATAATAATCCGTCCATTGCCGCTGGCCCTGGAAACCTCCGGCTATAGCGTTCCTGCCCAACGATTCTTCACCGAAACCAAGTTCTTTTAACCGTGGGTTGCCGATCATCAGGTCGCGGAAAATCAGGGTCATTTTTACAACGGTTTCCCACTCCCAGTCTTTACGTTGGCGGCTTACCCTGTTTTGCGGCTTGTTCTCATCTTCGCCTTCAATGCAGTTGGCTTTTGTCCATTCAATTGCCTTCGCATACTCGTCGGCATCGTAAATATTTTCGTCGAGGCGGCGTTTCACCTCTACCATATCTACAAATTCGGTGCGCATACCCAGATAATCCTGAAAAAAATCGGGATTTACCATCGATCCGGCAATACCCATCGAGGTATATCCAACCGACAGATAGGATTTTCCTTTCATGTGAGCAACTGCAAGTGCTGCTTTTGTGAACCGCAGAATCTTTTCACGTACATCATCGGGAATGGTATTGTCGCCTGCATCCTGCACATCGCGGCCATAAATACCAAATGCCGGCAATCCCTTTTGTGTATAACCCGCCAAAGCCGCAGCCAGATAAACAGCCCCCGGGCGTTCGGTTCCGTTAAATCCCCATACCGCTTTCAGTATCCAGGGATTTGAATCCATTACTTCGGTGCCATAACACCAGCAAGGGGTAACGGTTAGCGATACCCCTACCCCTTCGCGTTCAAACTTATCGGCGCAAAGAGCCGCTTCGGCAACCCCACCAATGGTGGTATCGGCTATCACACACTCCACAGCCTCGCCTGACGGAAAACGTAAATTATCGGTAATTAACCTTGCAGCCGCCTGTGCCATAGCCATGGTTTGAAATTCGAGCGATTCGCGCACACCACGCTCACGTCCATCAATGACCGGACGAATTCCCACTTTGGGTAACCTTCCAATTAATCTGTTCATTTTTAATTAATTATAATTGATTTATTATTCAAATTTCCATAAACTGTTATGTACTGTACTGTGCTGCAATTTACACAGTTTTTTTCACCTGAAATATACCGCTGTACATTTTTAACTATTTTTAGCCGTTCAAAACCATTTTTCATGAAACTACTGAAAATTAAGCTTCACTGGCAGATACTCATTGCCCTTGTATTGGCCGTACTTCTTGGTTTATACCTTCCATCATCGGTAAAATATTTATCCTGGATGGGCGATCTGTTCCTCAGGGGATTAAGGATGGTAATTGTTCCTTTGATATTTGCATCGATAGTGAGCGGCGTAACCAGTATCGGCAGTGGCAAAAGCTTAGGGCGTATCGGAATGAAAACGCTTGTTTACTACATTTCGACCAGTATGCTTGCCATATTGACTGGCCTTATTCTGGTAAATATCATACGTCCCGGCGTTGATGTACACATGGGGTTTTCGGAAGAGGTTACACAACTGCCAACAGCATCGGGAAAAATCAACGACCTGCTGATGCGCATGGTCCCCGAAAACATTATCGATTCGATGGCACGGGGCGACATCCTTCCCATTATCTTTTTTGCCATTCTTTTCGGATTCTTCATATCGCAAACAGCCGATGGCTACCGTAAACCACTGACCATCTTTTTTGAAGGCATTTTTGAAGTAATGATGCGGGTTACCATGTTTGTAATCCGTTTTACGCCGCTTGGTATTTTAGGAATCGTTTCGCGTGAGGTTGTCAGAAATTCGGATAAACTGGCCAATATTGCCGGAAGTATGGCCATTTACATGTTAACGGTAGCCATTGGCTTAATTATCCATGCTACGTTTACCCTCCCGATGATCGTAAAATTTATTGCACGGGCCAATCCCCTGAAACATTTTAAAAATATGGCAACGCCCCTGCTCACGGCATTTTCAACGGTTTCGTCGAGTGCCACACTGCCACTCACTATGGAAGCCGCAGAACACAAAAGCGGGGTTTCCAATAAAATTTCGAGTTTTACACTGCCATTGGGTGCTACCATCAATATGGACGGCACGGCATTATACGAATGTGTGGCCGCCATTTTTATTGCACAGGTGTATGGTGTCGAACTCACGGTCATTCAGCAGGTAATTATTGTGGTAACGGCATTGCTGGCTTCGATTGGTGCAGCCGGAATCCCCATGGCCGGACTGGTTATGATAACCATTGTACTTACAGCCGTAAACCTTCCGCTTGAAGGGGTAGGGCTGATTATTGCCGTTGACCTGATCCTCGATATGATGCGCACTACCGTTAATGTGTGGAGCGACAGTTGCGGGGCGGTTACCATTGCCCGATCGGAAGGTGAAGAAACTTTGGTCAGATAAAGCTTGTTGTTATTGTTTCTGATTTTTAATAATTTCACATCA
>CAZMDP010000299.1:0-3993 GCA_964565015.1 uncultured Prolixibacteraceae bacterium
AAATTCTGCCGGATCCAGCCGCCACTACATGGTACGGATTTCGCCCCTCCTGGTGGCAATGCCCCATGGATTCTCAAAATCCTTACCGATAAGTATGATCCCCCCGCGAGGGCCACGAAGAGTTTTGTGGGTTGTTGACGTAACCACATGGGCATATTTTACAGCATTTTCGAGCAGTCCGGCAGCAATCAGCCCGGCCGGGTGAGCCATGTCAATCATCAAAATGGCCCCGATTTTATCGGCTATTTCCCTCATTCGTGCATAATTCCACTCCCGGCTGTAAGCCGAAGCGCCGCCGATAATCAACTTTGGCCGTTCTTGCAGGGCAAGTTCTTCCATCATGTCGTAATCAACCAATCCGGTATCCTCTTTTACATGATAAGCTATGGGCCGGTACAGTATCCCCGACGAATTAACGGGCGATCCGTGCGAAAGGTGCCCTCCGTGGGCAAGGTTCAACCCAAGAAAGCTGTCGCCGGGTTGCAATACCACGCTGAGTACCGCCTGGTTTGCCTGTGCACCCGAATGGGGCTGAACATTGGCCCATTCGGCGCCATATAACTCTTTAATCCGGTCGATGGCCAGTTGTTCCGTCATATCCACAAACTGACAGCCACCGTAATAACGCTTGCCAGGATAACCTTCAGCATATTTGTTGGTCATTACCGACCCCATAGCTTCCATAACCTGGTCGCTCACAAAGTTTTCAGATGCAATCAGTTCAATTCCATGTAACTGCCTTTCGCGCTCTTTGGCAATAATATCGAATACAATCTGGTCTCTCTTCATACCGTAATTTTTTGTTGTTTTTTCTGATGGCCAAATGTAGCACTTTTTGGAACGGCTGAAAACCACACAGGTCAGTAAAAAAACGTAATTTTGGGCATTCTTAATTTTTATGAAATGAATCAACCGGAAAGGCCGCGCGTATTGGAAGCCCTGTGCATGTTATCTTTTCTAGGAAGTGGTGGTGGCATGCTACTCTACCTGGCCGCTGCCATATTTTATGGTAAAACACAGGAGATAATCGTTAAATACAGCTCGATGCATAGCACAGAGCAAGTCCCTCCAGTCTATTTTTTTATATTCAGCTTCCTATTTGCGGTTTCGCTTTTTGGAGTCATCCAGATGTGGAAAATGAAAAAAGCAGGGTTTTTTATTTACCTGGCGGCCCAGATGGCTATTTTTTCGTTTCCATTGCTCTGGATTGGGAAAGAGGCATTTTCGGCTGTTGCGCTGATTTTTACAACTATTTTTTGTTTGGCTTACGCAATACAATTTAGAAACTTAAAAGGGCGGGCTATTGAGGTATAAGTTTTTGAGACAACTTTTTTAATTTAAATCTGCTTATTATCATCTTCATCAATTTCAGGCGAATCCCATGCATAATCCGAATCGTGGATCGAAAAATCATGTTCGGTTTGTAAAAGTTCATTCAATTGTTCCGAAAAACGCCGGGTTTCCTGAATAAAACGGTTTTCATCTTCGAGCCAGTGCTGATATAATTCTTGCATAATTTCATCTTCGTGGTGCTTGAAAATTCGCGAGGCCCTGTAAGCCTGGTAACGGCTGAAGCCCATGAAATTAAGAATTTTCGATCCCAATTCAACCGCAGAATTGAATGTTTCGCGCTGAACCATTGAGAGTCCTAATTTGTAAAACTCGAAAGCATGATACGTATCCCTGGCGCGTGCAGCAATCTTCAGGTTGGGATAATTTTTTTTAAGGTACGAAGCAATTTTAAGGGCCTCATCATATTCGGCCATGGTAAGAATCAGCATTTTAGCTTCTTTAACTCCGGCTGCTTCAAGCATTTCGGGACGGGTAATATCGCCATAATAAAGTTTAAAACCGTATTTTCTGAGAATTTCAACATTCGAAGGGTTTCCATCCAGTATGGTAACTTTAAAACCGTTGGCCATAAGTAACCGGCCAACTACAAGTCCGAATCGTCCGAAACCGGCAATTATAATTTTATTACCAGTATCGGGAATATCGTCGGGAATCTTTTTATTTCGTCTTCGTATATGCCAGGGCCTGACATATTTTTCGTTAATCAGAATCAGAAAGGGCGTAACAGCCATACTTAAAATAATCAGTATGATTATCATGGAGGAGGTTATCTGATCAAATATGCTGATCTGTTGTGAGAATACCACCAGCACAAAGCCTAATTCGCTGGACTGCGCCAAAGAAAAGGCAAACAACATTTCACGCCCGTGTTTTAATCCGAAAATTCTTCCAACAATCCATAATACAATGAATTTGATTGTAACAAGTCCAATTAAACATGCCAATATGGTTATCGGATATTTAGCCAATAAGATAAAATTAATGCTTGCCCCAACTGAAATAAAGAATAACCCCAGTAAAAGGCCTTTTATTGGTTCTATGGTAATTTCAAGTTCATGGCGGTATTCGTTATCGGCAAGTACTACGCCCGCCACAAATGTTCCCAAAGCGGGCGACAATCCGACAGATGACGTCCCCAGTGCTGCGGCGATTACAAGAAGTAAAGCTGCTGCAGTGAATATTTCACGCATTCCGGTTTCGGCCAGATACCTGAAAATATGCCGGGCAATAACCCGACCGAAATAAATAAAGGCGGCCCCGATGGTTATTATCAGAACAACCTGAAGAATAAATGGCAAAGAAGCAAATGCGTTTGCAGGTATGTCATTTTCTGGATTATGATGCCCAACTCCTCCAACTATTGCAAGTATGGGTAACAATGCCATTATCGGAATAATGGTAAGGTCCTGAAAAAGTGTTACGGCAAGGGCCGAACGTCCGGCTGAATTTTTTAATAAACCTCTTTCATCGAGCGTTTGAAGTACCGTTCCGGTCGATGAATTGGATAATATCAATCCTATGGCAATTGCCTCATAGTATTTTAATCCTATCAGGTAGCATACTGCGCTAATCAGTATTGTAGTAAATATCATTTGCGATCCACCCATGCCAAATATAGTGCGTCTCATATTCCAGAGCATCGAGGGGTGCATCTGAAGACCGATAAGAAACAACATGATTACAACACCGAATTCTGCAAAATACATTACTCTCTCGCTTTCCTGACCCACCCAGCCCAAAACAAACGGACCTATAATGATGCCCGCTAAAAGATAGCCAGCAATGGAACCAAGTCCTAATTTTTTCGCAATTGGTACCGAAATAACCGCAGCAAGCAGATAAATTAAAGCCTGTATGAAGAATTCCTGGCCGTACATACAATCAATCCTCTGTTATTAAATGGTTTAAATAGATGTTATCTCTGAAGCTAATATCATTCATCAAACCATCTCTGAGGCCGATAATTAACTTTCTGTATTTATTAAACTCCTTTTTTACATCAACCGAATCGAAATTGTGGGCATCATGAATAACAAAAGGGGGTAAATATTTCATGCCGCATAGCATAGCAGTTTGATGAAATGGTATTAAAAACTGTGAGATGGTGTAATGATTGCGTCCGGTTTCACTATAAACTTCGGCTTTTCCTCCGGTTGTAACCGAATTCAAGATCATTTTTCCGTGCAAGGCATTTCCATATCTTCCATATGCAAATCCGTGTTCCAGAACAAGGTCGATCCATTCTTTCATCAGGGAAGGACAGCTATACCAATAAAACGGGTGGTGCCAAATTATAATATCATTTTCGATTAATTGTTTCTGCTCGCGTTTTACATCAATGAAAAAGTCAGGATAGTTTTCGTATAAGTCGTTTACCGTTACTCCCGAAAGCGTTTTAACGGATTCTATAAGTTCACGGTTTATTTTCGATTTATGGGCCGCCGGATGGGCAAAAATGATCAGTATTTTATTCATAGTTTGTAAGGTTTTTCAGGGAAAACATTTATTCAAGTGTATTATAGTAATCAACGACGTTTTTCAGATCATCGGCCCTGTTATATCTGGTTTTGTTCTTCTTAATGAACGCATCGATCATTTCCGATTTATCGGCCAAAACCTGAAGCAATTCTTTTCGGTTCG
>CAZMDP010000300.1:0-3990 GCA_964565015.1 uncultured Prolixibacteraceae bacterium
GCCAAAAATAACAGAAAAATATCCCGGAATTAGACGCTCATGCCCGGTCGGATACCTTCGGGCGGATATCCGGTTTCGTTTATATGCCCCAATACCCACTACCATATATACTTAAACAACAACGGTGGCTGCCAACTCTCAAATTATACCTGGTCAATCCCGTCGGGATGGACGCAAAACTATACCTGGAACAATATGATTTCGGTATATTCAGGATCAACATATGGTGGAATGGTTGAGGTTTTTGCTGATGCGTGTAATGGAATAAATTCAAAAGTGATCATTGGATATTTTGGGGGTGGAGGCTATTGCGGAAATTCATATACATTGATTTTCTCGCCAAACCCGTCCACGGGCCAAACCACGCTTTCTATTGAGGAAGCCTCCGAAGATATTGGTTTTGATGAAAACAGCGAATGGGATTTGGAAGTGTATGACCCATTACAGATGGTGAAGGAAATAAAAACAAAACTTAAAGGGAACGTTTACAAAATCAATACTTCGGGCTGGAAAGACGGCATCTACCTGGTACGGGTAAGATACAAAGATGAAGTGTTGCAGGGGAAACTGGCAGTAGGAAGGTAAAAATTCCCTGGTTGAAATAAAAAATTGCCAATGTAAGTTTACTACATGGGTGTTACTCCCTTTTTAAGTATAATATTTCCGTATTTGGCGGTTTCGCCGGTCATCACAACTGCAAATGCCTTTCGGGTGCGCTCGTAAAAAGCGAAACGTTCAATGCGCTCAATAGCAGGCACATAGGGGTTGGTTTTGAGGATGCTTTTCATATATGAAGCCTCAACAGCAGGGTCAAGCTGGTCGCCCGGCACGGCATCCATCATGGCCAACGGGTGCGCCACATACTGGTCGAGTTCGAACAGGGGCAATATGGCTTCGAGCAGCGCCGGTATGCGGAGCCCGTCGGCACGCAATACGCGCGGGTTAAAAGTTTCGCCCGGGAAATGGGCATCGGCCAGAACAATTTCGTCGCCGTGCCCCATGCGTGCCAATACTTCGAGCAGCGTGGGGCTGATAAGTGGTGATATTCCTTTAAGCATAACAGTAAAAATTTAGCAGGTGAATTTCCAAATCCATTTTAATTTGGCAAGTTTAGTTGCCAAATTTATTAAAAATTGGCAAGTTTTCAGATCGTAAGGGCTTCCCATGTAAACTTTTCCTTCACCGAAGCACGTTTGCCGTTCCAGTGCACGGTGGCACATTCGGTATAATTATCGTGCTCGAAAAACAATATGTACCCTTTTTCGGCAGCTTCCTGCATAAATTTTTCCTTTTCGTCCATCGTGCTTACCGGGTAAAGGTCGTAGGCGGCAATCCAAAGAACCGGAATATGGGCAGCAGTGGGTATCAGGTCGGCGGTATAAACCACAGTTTGGCCGTTGTATTCAATAAACGGGATCATTTGCCCCGGTGTGTGGCCATCAAAAAATTTCACTGCAAATCCGGGAAAGAGTTCGCCTTCTGAATCAACCAGTCTAAGCTTTTCGGATTGTTCCAAAAACCTGAAAAAATCGGTGAAGTAGGTAACCTTTTCGCGCTGGTTCGAAATATGTGCATGATCCCACTGCCGGCGGCTGCACCAATGGGTGGCATTCGGGAAAGTCAGTTCCATGTTTTTACCTTTGCTTTGGATAGCCCCATTCACATGGTCCCAGTGCAGGTGGGTAAACAGTACATCGGTTATTTCGTCGGGCGTGTAACCGGCATTGGCCAATGATTGCAGGAGGGGTTGCCCTTCGGTTAGCCCCTGGTTTTCGCGGAACCGCTCAGGGTAATGGTCGCCGGTGCCGGTTTCAATCAATATCTTCCTGTCGCCTTGGTCAACCAGCAGGCAGCGGATGGTCATTTCCACAAAGTTGTCGCTGTCGCAGGGCATCTCTTTGCTCCACAATACCTTGGGGATTACCCCGAACATGGCGCCGCCGTCGGCCTTAAAATTTCCCGCCCACAAAGGGATAAGTTTTGTATTCATAATCAGAATGTTAATCAGGTAAAATCCAGTGAAGATAATTTGAAGGGTTGATAACCTCAAAAGAGCTGTCGGGATATGCAGTGTTCCAGGCTGTTGGGACCGATACCCTTCTGTTTTCGTTCCATTTTATTTCATAAGCAAAAAGTTTTCCCTCCCTTTCTTCTATCCAGTCTATTTCCTGCTGCGAATATGTCCGCCAGAAATAATTTGTCACAACCATCTGGTTGTTTTGCTGATATTTGATACGTTCAGAAATTAAATAATTTTCCCAGAGTTGCCCCTGGTCATTCCTGACATCTATTTCATTAAAATTCCCTATCAATGCATTGCGGATACCGTTGTCGAAAAAGTACCAACGCTTCGATTTTGAAATTTCGGTACGTAGGTTCCTGCTGAAAGCGCCAACGTTGAAAATGACAAATGTTTTTGACAGCAAGTCGAGGTAGCTTTCAACCGTATTTTTATGCAGGCCCAATTGGCGTCCAAGTTCGGGTAACGATACTTCTTTACCTGTCTGAAATGCAATCAGCCTTAATAAACTCAAAATTTTTTCCGAATTTCTGATGCCATCGAAAGCTATAATGTCTTTCAGTAAATAGGAACTTACAAGTTCCCTGAGATAGTTTTGTTTATCCACGCGTTGTGGAATGTGCAGAAGTTCGGGATAGGTGCCGTAAATCAGCCTTTCATGAAGCCTGCTTTTTGTTTCCAGTAAGTTTTCATAGCGGCTTAATTCGGACTGTGAAAACGGGAACAAATAAAGTGTTGTTTTTCTCCCGGTTAAGGGTTCCCCCAATTTGTTGGAGATATCGAGAGCTGATGATCCGGTTACCAGAATTTTTAAACCAGGAATCGAGTCGGCCATAAGTTTGAGTGAAAGGCCAATATTGGGTATTTGCTGCGCTTCGTCGATTATTAAAATCCTGGTTTTTCCAAGAATACTTCTATAATATTCAGCGCTACGGTTTTTCAATATATCCAGTGTTGTAATATCATCGCCGTTCATAAACAGATGTGGTTCTTCAAACCCTTCCATTATTTTCCGGATGAGGTATGTTTTTCCTGTTCTGCGCGCGCCCAATAACACAACTACTTTATTCGGCACGAAATTTTGCAGAATCTTTTCTTTTATTGATCTTTCGATATAAAGCATATAAAATTTGGCTGATTTTGGTGTAAATATAATAAAAAAAGGCAATTCGTTGCCATTTTTCAACCAAAAAAAGGCAATATGTTGCCTTATTTATATCGAATTAAGGCAATTTCCCGCATTCCGGAACATTTAAATCGTTTTAATATCATATCCAACTGTTTAAAAAACAGGCTTTTTATTGGGCGACCCGTGAAATATCCGAAATGTCGGTACATTCAGCCAGCATTTCTGCCATTGTCTTACCATTTTCGGGATGCACGAGCCCGGGAAGGATATCGCACAATGGTGCCAGCACAAACCTGCGTTTTGGGATATGCCGGTGGGGTATGGTCAGTTCGCTTGTGTCCATAACGAGGTTGTCGTAAAATAGTATGTCGATGTCCATTTTTCGCGACAGGTAAATTCCTTCCGTTCGTTTGCGGCCAAAATATTTCTCGATTTCCCCAATTTTTTGCAAAACTTCCGAAGGCAGAAGAGATGTTTCAACCAGCATAACCTGGTTCCAGAAGAGGTTTTCGGATACAAATCCCCAGGGTTGGGTTTCATAAACAGGCGATGTTTTTATTACTTTTCCAATCTCATTTTCAATCAAATCTGAAGTTTCCGAGAAAATTTCTGACTTATTTCCCAGATTTCCCCCCAGACTTAAAATTAGTTGATGTACTCCCATTACTTTTGCGTAACAATTATTCTCTTTTTGTGACCAATGGATACAAACATCGGATAAAGTAACGAATAAAATATACGCTATGAAAGAGTTTTTTAAGTTCACACTGGCAACTATTACCGGTATTATTGTCACTTCAATAATAGGCTTTTTGTTTTTATTGATGGTGATAGGCGCCTT
>CAZMDP010000301.1:0-3983 GCA_964565015.1 uncultured Prolixibacteraceae bacterium
TTCCTGCAAAAGGGCGAATTTTTTAAAATCGGCATTTCTGAGAGTATCGTCGCGATGTGGCAACACACCTACGTTAAAGTATGGAAAATTGTTGTCGGAATGGTCGTACATCAGCCTCGTAACAGACCTGAACCGGTTTTTACCCGTCTGTAAACGAATCAGATAAGTCCTTGAATTAAAAGAAGCACGTTCAATAACCGTTGAAAACAAATGAGTACGTAACCAATCGGCAGTATTGCCAAGGTGAATATTGCCGCCCAATGCCCCCGAATTTTCTGAAAGCGAACTACCCCCATGCAGTAACCAGGCTTCATCAATAAACATTACCGGGAGCAACGACAAATCGGCCGACCCCCGCATAGGCGAATTCAACGCCATGCCATTCCATACCAGTTGGGTATGCGATGGGGCGGTACCCCTGAAACTTGCCGTGGCAACCGATCCCCTGCCATAGGTTTTGATAAAAATCGGTGAATTCTGAGCCAGTAATTCCGATAAATTTGAAGTAATGGCCGATCGTATGGCCATTGAATCGGGTTTTGAAATGGTTAATCCTATCTGGCTCGCTTTTCGCTGGCCAATCACCTTAATTTCGCTGATCCGGACCGTATCCGAAACCGATTGGGCCATGGTTGTTCCAACAAAAAAGAACAAAATTATATATGCAAGTGTCCGGATCATCGCTTAATAAATTTAATCCGGTGAACATTATTATCATCTTCAGCTGCAAGCACATATGTACCCGAAGATAAATAACCAATGCTGATTGCCGTGCCCGTGATTACCCTTTGGTGGACGGCTACACAATTTCCCCCAACACCAAAAATCCGAACTGTTGCCAGGCCTTTCAGTCCATTCAGGTAGATTACATCATCAGAAGGGTTAGGAAATACCGACACTGCGGGAGTAATAAGGGTATTTACATTTGTAACCAACTTTGGAGCAATAAAAACAGCGTTGTTGTCGGAGCGGATAATAAAAGGTGGACTTTGTTCAATGGTGAAAGCTGATTTTCCATGGTTATCCGAAAATGCGATGGGTTGTAATGCACTATTCAGAAAAAGAGGTTGGTTTACAACGGGGGTATTATCCGACTCGGTTACCACTCCTGATTCATTACGGTAGCACTCTGTTTTCCAGTTAATGGTTTCAATTATATCGCCAATATTTCCCGAATCAATACTTGCAGTAAAATAGGTTAAATTCCATTTTTCCAATATGTTATCGACATGATATAAAATAATGGTATCGCCATGGTTTACCCTTATAGCCGATAGGTTTGTAAAGTGGTGTTTCGAATTATGCTTTACGATCCAGGCGCGGGCAAATGCGGCCGGTTCTGTTTTTCCTCCCCATCCATAGGTAAAGAACCCGTCGGTTTCGACCGAATAGAGGTACAATTTCATTCCGCCGGCCTCATCATCTCTGAACCAGAAGTTAACACCCGATTGCTGCAACATTGACATTACCACCTGGGCAAGCGAAACAAATCCAGGTGCACTATAATCGCCTTTGCGGTTTTGAACTGCCTGATTGATGGAAAACGGCCCTACTTCGATCCACCTTGAAGCGAAAAGGTTTTCGTGCATGGTTTTGGCTGTGACATATACCCTGATTTTTTCAACAGATGGCAATACCTCAACCTGAATATTCATCCGGAGGTTGGGATATTGTAACGGATAAACCATAAAAGAACCGGTTCCCGGACGCAATGCATTTAATGTATAACTTTTATTGTTCTCTGTAATACTAATTATATCTGTATTTTCTGATTCAATAATCCAATTGTAAACAGGGATATTTTCACCGAATTGATCGATTAATACCGGATCAATAGAAAGTGTCTTACCGGCCAGTATCTTATTTTCAAAACCATTTAAACCAATTCTTTCGGGTTTTCTGATAGCCAATTCGGTATGTGCTATTTCATCAGGAAATCCTTCGGGATAAACCGACACCCGGATGATTCCGCCATCGATGGCCTTTATGGTCCCTTGAAGGGAAATGCCGGCTTTAGTCCCGTCGGAATTTTCAAAAACAAATGGCCTTTCCTGTCTTCTTCCATTGATAAAAAAATCATCATAAAGGTTCAGGCTATCACCCACCAGTATTGATGGCGCGTGCGGGTGTACGACCATTAGCCTGTCGCGTCCTTTGGTACCGGTTGGTTCGGTTGCAACAACGGAACCTACTTCTGTGGAAATTTCACCAAGTATGCCCAGTTCAGACAAAGCTCCGGTTACAATTTTCACAAAATGTATTTCGTCGAGGTCAACATAATTGCCGCGGGAATCCACAGCCCATGAAATATCAATAGGATCGCCCCCCGCCCCTTCCCTGACATTTGGTGTATATGGATTATCGGGAATTGACGGTGATACTCCCCTGATAACCGGTTGATTATCGGCATAGCCAAAAGCAAGCGAGGGCAAAACAATCTGCCCGTTCATTTTAAGAGATGAATGCCCTAAAAGGCTTCCTGAAAAACTTACCGAATCAGATGGATAATCATTAAAAAATTTTGGATCAGGGTAATATGCCTGCAGATGAAACTCATTTTTTAAAAGGGTTCCGGTTTTGCCAAGGTTATCTTTCCATATTGCCGAACCATCGGCCTGACGGAACCAGGTTACCTGATAACCATGTACCGTTTTCGGATGAAAATAGCTGCTCCCTGCAATCTGGTACCAGGTATCGTCGGGCAAACCATTACCGTTCTCGTCTTTCATTACCCATACAATTCCAGGTTCCGACGAACCTGAAAAAGCATTTCCAAAAATGGTGAAATCTATTCCGTAGGGATTATCGGGATGGTTCTTTACAGGCCTCTCAAAACCTAAAACTATATACCCTCCCCATGCACCGAGCGATACCAGGTTGTTATCAGTAAAAAGGATCTTTTCAGCGGCTTCGGGGGTCCCGATATTGGGATTGTTGATGAACTGACCAGGAGCAGGCCTGTACTCAAACAACCGGTTTGCACGGTTTACCTGTGCAAATAAAACACTGTAAACCGCCAACATGGCAGCAATTAATAAAAATTTTCTCATTCCCCTTTTGTTAAATTTTCAACATGGGGAAATAAAACTTCAGGCTTTTCAACCGTCGCTTTTATTCCCGAAAGCATTACTCAAAAATGGCAGGTCTTCTGGCTCTCTCCGGTTTAACTACCGCCTTCCCATCCCGACGTATGCGGAAAAGTGACATAAAGGTAGCTTCCAATCAGGAGATTACAGCTGCGGGTACAGCTCCCGATTTTAACGGGATTCCCTGTTCGTCATTATAAAATGAACCATTTTCGGGGGCAAATATAGGGAATGTTTCAGGGAAAAAGGTAAAGGCTGTTAAACAAATATTGACATTTTTTCCAACAACATGTTGTTGAAATGAATTTAAAAAAATCACAACTGTACGGTTAAATATATTATTTTCCCCGCTTCGCAGAATGACAACTACTAATTTCATTCGGGAAGGACAGAAGATATTGAACTTGATATTATTCTGAGTATAATGAAATGCAGCAAAGAATCTCCTCATTACATTTCTTTTTAACCGTGCACCATTAATTTTTTATCAGATGCAAAATTTTGCCTTAATTTAGGAGCCATAAAATACCACTGTATGAAAACCATACTCATTTCAATTCTCGTTGCTTTTGTAGTGATTACAAACGGACAGGAGCTTAAAATCCCTTTTGATTTACTGAAATCGGAACTTGAGAAAAAAGAAGCCAAAGAATCATTGATGAATTCAATTTACTGGCAAAATTCAACCGCTTCGCTGATTCGTTTTTCTTCGTTGGGGCATGGAACCATACAAACCTTCGACACACGTTATGAAGGGGTAAAAGGATCGCCTTACCTTTATGAGGAGTGGAAAAAAGGGGCCGTACTGGTAGCCGGAACTACTGAACCCCTGC
Organism: uncultured Prolixibacteraceae bacterium; assembly: GCA_964565015.1. Classification (GTDB taxonomy): domain Bacteria; phylum Bacteroidota; class Bacteroidia; order Bacteroidales; family Prolixibacteraceae; genus UBA1413. The sequence goes on from CAZMDP010000301.1 coordinate 3,920, forward strand.
CCGCTTTATTAAATTACGACTGTGTAAATGGTCAGTTGCTTGTCCGTATGCCCGATGGTCAGCC
>CAZMDP010000302.1:0-3981 GCA_964565015.1 uncultured Prolixibacteraceae bacterium
GGGTGATGCAAAAACTCGGGCTGGTACAGAACTTCTGGTTTGGGCACCAGGGGTACGAATATGTTGACCTGGGGCGGTTCTGGCAAATATTCCTCTTTGCAGGTTTGTTTATATGGCTATTCCTGATGGGTAGAGCAATGTGGCCCGCTCTTAAAGTCAAATCGGAAAACCGCAACCTGTTGGTTATGTTCCTGATTTCAACCATTGCCATTGCTTCATTTTATGGAGCCGGCCTTATGTGGGGACGTCAGACCAACCTGGCCATTGCTGAATACTGGCGGTGGTGGGTTGTTCACCTTTGGGTCGAAGGTTTCTTTGAGGTATTTGCCGTTGTAGTTACCGCATTCTTATTCGTCAGAATGAAACTGGTAAAAGTAAACACGGCGACAATAGCCGTACTTTTTACCACAGTTGTTTTTCTGACAGGTGGAATTTTGGGAACTTTTCATCATCTCTACTTTACCGGTACACCAACAGCTGTTATGGCTCTCGGGGCAAGTTTCAGTGCCCTCGAAGTAGTGCCTCTTGTCCTGATGGGTTTTGAAGCCTTTGAAAACCTTAGGATCAGCCGCAGCACAAATTGGATAAAAGCCTACAAATGGCCTATATATTTTTTCATTGCTGTTGCATTCTGGAACCTTGTAGGTGCAGGAATATTCGGATTCCTGATTAATCCACCTATTGCATTGTATTATATGCAAGGTTTAAATACCACGCCCGTACATGGCCATACTGCATTGTTCGGTGTATATGGGATGCTTGGAATCGGGTTAATGCTATTTGTATTGCGCGACTTGAATACCGATTTAGTGTGGAAAGACAAACCGCTTAAAATAGCTTTCTGGGGAATGAATATCGGCTTGATAGCTATGGTGCTTTTAAGTATGTTGCCCATCGGATTTTTTCAAACCCTGGCAAGCGTAAAGGAAGGACTTTGGTATGCCAGGTCGGCCGAATTTATGCAGCAGGACTATATGGTTACCCTGAAATGGTTACGAGCTGTTGGCGATACAATTTTCGCAATCGGAACGGCTGCACTGGCATGGTTTGTATTCGGCCTGAAAGGAGGCTGGAGTATAGTAAAGAAATAATTAACAAAACAAAAAGAAGGTTACTATGAGAAATGTAATGACATTAACAGAACGATGGCTCAAAAAAGCAATTATTCTGATCAGTTTTGTGTTGGCTTCTGAAGAGATTCTGGCTTGCGAAGCGTGCAACCGTATGTTTCTCGGTAACCTTCTCAGCCAGGATAAATTTCATAGCCTGGTATCGCAGGAAATCCGAAAGGCTATTGCAGCTCAGGGCGCAAAGGGTGTTGTTAATTCTAACTGGGTAAACGATGTCCTGGCCATGAACAACCTTTCCATGGCCGATCTATCTGCAGTGTCAGATGCAGGGAAACCCTCAGTTTCATCTTCTGCGGCACCGGTTTCAGCATTCTCTTCTGCAGGTTCGCTGGCTTCGCAACTCCAGAGCGGCGATTTCATTGACATAATCCGCCGCGATAATAACCTGTCGATACCGGCAACCAGCTACGTTCCACAAAATACAAAGCCCGATAAATATGTAAGGATTACCCTCGAAGAAGGCGATTCCTATATAGGAAATGGCGTGATCTATAAAGGCTTTACCATCGACGGAAAAATTCCAGGCCCCACAATTTTAGTTGATGAGGGCGATATCGTATCGTTTAAGATTGTAAACGAGGGGAATATTTATCATGGTGCATCCATTCATGCAGTAAACTCACAAACTTCGAAATACTTAGGCAAAATTCAGCCTGGTGATAGCGCTACGGTAGTTTTCAAAGCCAATATGCCTGGAATTTATATGTACCATTGTGCACCTGGTGGACATGCCATACCCATGCACATCATTTTCGGTCAGTATGGGATGATTGTGGTGAAACCCAAAAAGAAATATGAACTGGAACGTATCCTGAACAAAGAACCAGACATCGAAATTTTCCTCTTGCAGCATGAATATTATGCCAGTGGAAAAGATGCGGTTGACGGACAGGGAAAGCCCATGTACACAGCCTTTAACGGCAAATTATTCCGGTATATTGAGGATCCTATTGTCGGGAAACCGGGAGATTATGTCCGGATTAATTTTCTGAACGTGGGCCCAAACCTGGTCTCAACCTTTCATATTGTGGGCATTGTATGGGACTTTGCCTATTGGCAGGGGCATCCCGATAACAGGTTTACCGGTGGACAAACCGTAACAGCCGGCCCTTCTGATTCGTGGGTGATAGAGTTCAGGATACCGCCCGACGAAGGCAGCTACCTGATGCTTTCACACGCAGTAGGATCAACCGACCGTGGGGCATTAGGCCTGCTTGTTTGCGACAAAAACGCTGAACGGAGTAAAACCATTTATTCGGAAGGTATTAAATATACCGATAACGAAATGGAAGAATTCAGGAACAAGGCAATACGCACAATCACTCCTTTTGGACTTGGCTCAGACGATGTTGAGGTTCCGGTAGTTTATGGCAGCGAAACAAAAGAAGTTATCATCAGGATCATAGGCAACTCGTATTATCCTAAGGTTGTGCAGGTAGCCCCGGGTACCACCATTAAATGGATTAATGAAGATGTCTTTACTTTTATGGATGGCGAATTTTCGGGAATTCATAATGTACTGGTAAAAAGCGGACCTGAACGCTTCATGTCTGAACTGATGGCCCATGCCGAAAGTTTTTCGCATACCCTTTCAAAAGAGGGTGAATATATTTATATGTGTACCCCTCATCCTTATATGGAAGCTAAAATTATTGTGAAAGGTGAAAAAGCTAAAAAGTCAGTAATGTATGCTTCTGCCGGACCTGCTGAAACAGGTATTAGCCAGTGGATTATCCTGGTATTGGCAGCGATGGCCTTGGTGATTTCGGTTATGTCCCTGACCAGAAAAGGCAATCAGGAAAGCCTGTCAAGCCGGTAAAAGAAAACAAATGCAATAATTTCCGGATTTTTTTCATTAATTTCAGGGAAAAAAGATGACAGAAGAAATTCTTCTTCAGATGGTGCGTTATTTTGGTAATGACATCAAACGTATAGGCCATGCTATTAAGGTTTACGGATTTGCCCAATCGATAATTGCCGGCGAAGGCATAGCAGGCAATCTTAAATTGACAACAGAGCTTGCGGCTATACTCCACGATATTGGAATTAAGGAGGCCGAAAGAAAGCACAAATCATCGGCCGGACACTTCCAGGAAATTGAAGGCGCTCCCATTGCACGGAGAATTTTATCGGGATGTGGCATTTCAGGAGAAATTTCAGACCGGGTTTGTTACCTCATTGGTCATCACCATACTTACAATAAAATTGATGGCATTGATTTTCAGATTTTGGTTGAGGCGGATTTTCTTGTGAATATTCACGAAGGATTTATCAAACCCGATGCGGCGCCCTCGGTGGTGAACAGGTATTTCAAAACGGCCACAGCCAGTGAGCTAGCCTTATCCGTTTATGGCATTAAAATTTAGAGCAACAAACTTTTTACGGTTGGCTTCGGCGCCCTGATGGCTAGAATCCGGGTTTCCTCATCGGAATTATTAAACAGCGTGGTAGGCACGTCAGCCGGGCAAATCACCAATTTGCCCTGACTGACGTTACTGATGGATTCACCCGACTGAATCACCACATTGCCCATACTAACAAATAAGAGGACAGTCTCGGGCGACGCAAACGGTTTTACCCGATGCCCTGAAAACAAAACGATCTGACGTACCTGAATTTTTGGATTATCATACAAATTCCTGATATCCAGGTTATGTGGATTGCTGATTACCGGCAACTCCTTCCAATTGACTATTTCCATGGTATCCTATTTATAATGTTTATATTTTTTGTGCCCTTCTTCCGAAAAGCTTATCAGAAACTGAATTTCAGTTTTGCGTAGAGCATATCATTAGCATTGTATTGTCCGAAACGGCCTTCATTACATGTAAAAATATTGGCAAAAGCTTGA
>CAZMDP010000303.1:0-1340 GCA_964565015.1 uncultured Prolixibacteraceae bacterium
ACCTTTATTTCCTGGGTTGGCCTCAGGGGGGCAGTGCCGATTGTATTTGCCACTTACCCGCTTTTGGCCGGGATCGGTAAGGCCGATATGATTTTCAATATCGTGTTTTTCGTTTCGGTTACTTCGGTACTCATTCAGGGTACAACCTTTTCGGTACTTGCCCGATGGCTCAATCTATCGCTTCCCGAAGATGAAAAACCGGTTGATCCGGTTGAGCAAATATTAAATGATTTCGAACGCTCAAGACTGTCCGAAATTATAATCCCGGAAAACAGTTTTGCCGTCGGGAAAAAAATAGTTGATCTGAAGTTTCCCGAGTTCAGTATTATTGCCATGATTAAAAGAGGAGATAAATACCTGACGCCTAATGGATCCACTGTTTTGCAGGCTAACGATTTGCTGATCGTATTGTCCGAATCGGGCGAAGGGGCAAATTGTGTTTACCGGGCGCTTCATCTCGATGTTCCCGGGAACGGTACTCTTTCGCCAGGTTTAAGCTCCGATTCGTGCGAAAAACTTAATGATTAACAGCTGTTTTAATGATCTGCAATGCCTGATGGTTGCAAAAAATGGAAATCATTCATTACATTTGTTTTCTTGAATCAATTTCATAAACCGTTTAATATGACTGCAAAGACATCTTTAATTCGCAAAGCCTTAATAATCAGTTTTCTGTTTTTGTTTTCAACTCCCATATTTCCGGCATTTGCAGCCGGTTCGGGGAGTACGGCCGATGGATTACCTTCCATAAAAGGGAAAAAAGTTCTCCTGGTATGGGGTGGATGGGATGGCCATAAACCTAAAGATTTCAAAGAGATTGTAGCTCCGTGGCTTAAGGAAGAGGGCGCCGATGTAATAATTTCCGATTCGCTTGGCGTTTATACCAATAAGGAAATTATGGGATCGGTCGATCTGATAATCCAGATGTGGACCATGGGAAAAATCAGCAAGGAGCAGGAAAAAGGTTTGCTCGAAGCCGTTAAAGGAGGTGTCGGATTGGCAGGAATCCATGGAGGCCTTGGCGATTCGTTCCGCGAGAATACCGAATATCAGTATATGGTTGGCGGCCAGTGGGTAGCACATCCGGGCAATGTAATCGATTATTCCGTTGAAATTACCAACCACGACGATCTGGTAACCAAAGGGGTAAAAGATTTCAAAATTAAATCGGAACAATATTACATGCACGTTGACCCCAATGTAAAGGTATTGGCGACCACCACTTTCAGCGGCGAGCACGATTCATGGATAAAAGGTGCCACCATGCCGGTTGTCTGGAAGAAGTATTATGGTAAAGGCCGCATTTTTTATTTCTCGATTGGGCACGACCCTGCAGAACT
>CAZMDP010000303.1:1440-3960 GCA_964565015.1 uncultured Prolixibacteraceae bacterium
GTTCCAGAGTCGCGTGCCAGGTCGGCTATTTCGCGCATGGGCAGAAGGCCAGAACCTACAATGGTACTTTCGTAGCTTTGACCATCGGCAGTTCGTACCATATCTTTAATGTGTATGTTGTCGTAACGTCCGGGGTATTTTTCCAGCAGGTCTTTGGCAAGGGCTCCTGCAACATACATATTGCCGGTATCGAGCTGCATCACCACCTTGTCGGCATCGGTGTTTACCATCATAATATCCCACAGCGTTTGGTCGTTCAGTTTTTCGCTGAATTCAAAATCGTGGTTGTGGTAACCGAATCGCATGCCACGGGTTTTGCAGAGCTCTCCGCACTTGTTAAAAATCTCCATAAACCTTACCAGGTCGTCGTAGGTTTGCCGCAAACTGGCATCGAGCCAGGGGCTTACCACATATTCCTGTCCCATATAGGCGGCATCGTCAACCAGTTTTTTCCAGTCATCGGTAAAGTCGTTAAGGTCTTCGTTCCAATGCTGCTTACCAAGAACGGTGTGCCCCGATGGCATTTTCATACCCAGGTCGTCCAGTACTTTTTTGAACTCCTCGGGAGTCCAGCCATAAAATCTCTGGTTAACATAGTTGGCATGTTCAACATATTTATAACCGATTTGGGCCAGTTTGGTTAGGGTTGCGAGAGGATCGTCACGCATATCGTCGCGTACCGAATAGAGTTGGATAGCCGTTACCACCGATGGTGTTGCGGCTGGTTTTGTTCCGGTCGAGCAGGCCAATCCCGGAATCAGGGCGGCGCCGCCAATGGCAAATGTGCTGGTTTTCAGAAAGTCTCTCCTCGAAGTTCTCATAAGCTGTTGTTTTTTGTTGTTTTTATAATAATCAGAATATTAATAGTTTACCTAAATTTATAGCGTCGATAAAATTACGGATATTTTTTATTTTACCTAAACAAAACTGTGCATATTTTCATGTAAGAGTATTTAGATCGAATGCTAATGATTTTAGGGAGGATTATTAATTCGGGATAAAAGAAGGTTTAAATTCTCAGGCAAATAATCACTTAAATGCTTTACAGTTTACAATATATTTTATACTTTGTGACCATAAAAGCAAAAAAAAAATATTTTGACATATTAACAAGACACTGAAAGAATAAATGCAAGGAAAACAACTTAGAAAATTAGAAGCCGAACTGTGGAGAGCCGCAGACCAACTCAGAGCCAACAGTAAACTGACTGCTTCGGAATACTCAATGCCTGTATTGGGACTGATATTTTTACGGCACGCCTATAACCGCTTTCAAAAAGTAAAGGTGGAAGTGGAAAAAGATTTGCCTGTGCATCCGCAGCGTGGCAGACGACCCGTTACCAAAAAAGATTTTGAGGAACGCAATGCGATGTTCCTGCCCGATAAGGCACAGTTTGATTATTTGGTTTCACTACCCGAAAGTGCCGACATTGGCGAAGCGATAGACAATGCCATGAAACTGATTGAGGACGAATACGACAACCTCAAAGGTGTATTGCCCAAGAACTTTTCCATTTTCAGTAAAGATTTATTGCGGGAACTACTTCGCATTTTCAATAAAGAAGTGTTGCAAAAAGCCGAAGGCGATTTGTTCGGGAAGATTTACGAATACTTCCTCAACAAATTTGCAATGACGGGTGCACAGGAAGGCGGAGAGTTTTTTACGCCTATGAGTTTGGTGCAGACAATTGTAAACGTGATTGAACCCGACCACGGCATTGTGTTTGACCCTGCCTGCGGCAGTGCGGGTATGTTTGTGCAAACAGGTTATTTTATAGAAAGCGAAGGTCTTAAACCTGCCGAGAAAGTTACTTTTTACGGTCAGGAAAAAGCCGAACTCAATACCAAACTTGCCAAGATGAACCTGGCTGTGCACGGACTGGAAGGCAACATACAGGAAGGCAATACTTTTTACGAAGACAAACACGACCTTGTAGGCAAGTGCGATTTTGTAATGGCAAACCCACCCTTTAATGTGGACGGTGTGGACAAAGCCAAAGATGCCGTAAAGAAAGACCCACGCCTGATGCTAGACGGCAAAGTAAACCTGCCTAAAAACGACAACGCCAATTATCTGTGGATTCAGTATTTCTACAACTACCTGAAACCAACAGGCCGAGCAGGTTTTGTAATGGCTTCGTCGGCCAGCGATGCCGGACACAGCGAAAAAGACATACGGGAAAAGTTGGTGAAAACCGGTGCCGTAGATGTGATGATGGCTATTGGCAACAACTTTTTCTATACACGATCATTGCCTTGTACACTTTGGTTTTTCGACAGAGCAAAAGAACAAGATATTGAAAGAAAAGACAAAGTGCTGATGCTTGATGCCCGAAAAATTTACCGCAAAGTAACCAGCAAGGTAAACGACTTTAGCCCCGAACAATTGCAAAACCTCATTTGCATTGTAAACCTGTATAGAGGCACGGGTCCGACAGGCTCACCGCAAGCTACCAAAAAGTTTGAAAGCACTGTAAGGAGTTATTTACAAACGTCTGCCGACTTAGCCAAAGAAACAGC
>CAZMDP010000304.1:0-3959 GCA_964565015.1 uncultured Prolixibacteraceae bacterium
ATTATCGCCTATGGCATAACACAGCAGATGGGTATTTCCGGTTGAATAAGAGAAATAATATTTCCCGTTGTATTTGTGAACCCATGGGGCTTCAAAAAAACGGCGGTTTTCATCTTTCGTCAAAAGCGGTTTTCCGAAAACATCGAGGATAACAACATCACGGGGTTCTTCGCCAAACTCCAGCATGTTGTCGGCAAGCTTTGCAACCTTGGCGCAAATAGCTGGTTCGTCGGGGCCGCGCAAATCATCGTTATCTTCGTATTTTCCGTTTTTATAGCGCTGAAGTTGTCCGCCCCAGATACCTCCCCAGTATAAATACTGGGTACCATCGTCATCGACAAAAACCGACTGGTCGATACTGAAACTTCCTTTCATGGGCTCGGGCAATGCTTTGTAGGGCCCTTCGGGCCTATCGGCTATTGCTATTCCAATCCTGAAAATATCGTCCTTATCTTTTGCCGGGAAATACATATAATATTTACCGTTTTTGTAAGCAACATCGTTCGACCACATTTGTCGTTTAGCCCAAGGCACATCCTTTATATCGAGCGCAACACCATGATCGATACATTCCCCTTCGGGGTCTTCCATGGAATAAACATGGTAATCGCGCATATCGAAATGGTCGCCGAGGTCGTTTTCGGGGATTCCCGATTCAATGTCATGGGATGGGAAAATATATATTTTTCCTTCGTAAACATGGGCACGCGGATCGGCTGTGTATAAATCCTTAACTAAATATCTTGGTTTCTTCATTTTTTCAGGGCTTCTTTAATAATTCTTTCAACTACAGGTTTTGGTTGATAATTGCGGTCGAACAACAACGGATAATCTGTTCTTCCCCGGGTTGGAAAGTTGTTTTTCCACGACTGCCGATCAGTAACGCCCCATTGGGTAACACGGCTGATTTTATCGCTGTGTTTAAGGAAGAGCGAAAAGAAATCGCCCATGCGTTGATTCCAGGCCGCAGAAACAGAATCGGGCAATCCTTCGGTATAGGGGTTCATACGTGCTTCATATTCAGCTCTCAGCGCTATATCGGCGCCCTGCTGACGGGCAGGCCATGGCAATGCCGAAAGGTCAAGTTCGGTAATCATTACCGTTACACCCAGATCGGCGTAGGCAAGGATACTTTTTTCGTATTCCTCGAGCGAAGGCGAATCCATTAATAGATGGCCCTGCATACCTATCCCGTCAATTTTGATCCCTTTTGCCTGAAGATTTTTAACCATTTTAATAACACCGTTCCTACGGCCTTCGAGAAACATGGAATAATCGTTATAATAGAGTTCGGCATCGGGATCGGCTTCGGCGGCAAACTTAAAAGCGTATTCAACAAATTCTTCGCCCAATATCTGATAAAATTTACTATTACGCCATGAGCCGTTGTCTTCGATGGCTTCGTTTACCACATCCCACCCATGAACACGGCCTTTGTAGCGGCCCACTACGGTGTAAATGTGGTTTCTCATACGTTCGATCAAAACTTCGCGGCTGACATCCTTTCCGTTTTCATCGGTAAAAAACCAACGGGGCGCCTGCGAGTGCCAAATAAGCGTATGGCCGACGATGTGCATATTGTGTTTCTCGCCAAATTCAACAAACTGATCGGCCAGATCGAAGTCGAACACTCCCTCTGTTCTTTGCAGTTCGCCGCTCTTCATACAATTTTCGGCAGTAATCGAGTTGAAGTGTTTTTTCACTATCTCCAGTGAAAGCGTATCCATCCCCCTGATCTGAGGGGTATTGAGCGCCACCCCTATATAGAATTTCCCGGCAAGGGCATCCTTCAGGGTCGGTTCGGCCTTTTGTGCATTAGCACATCCTACTATGGCTGCAAATGCAAATAACATTACAATCAGCATTCTTAATTTGAATAATTTCTCCATATAAATACTTTTTAAACTATGAACTGTACCCCGATTAAACCGGGGGTGAACTGTGCCCCGATTAATCCGGGGTGAAATATTTTATTTCTTCCTCCTTTCGCTAAGATCTTTTTCAATCTGGGTTTCCATTTTTTTATTGATTTCATAAAAGAAAAGACAGACGACGCCCACCATAAAAGTAAGGGTTGGGAAAATACTTACCGAAAGTTTAATACCCATTACGGCTTTGGCAGATTGGGTAACCAGTTGTTCGTCGTAGCCATATAGTGCAAGGATACCAGCAACCAAAGCTCCGCCAATGCTTAGGCCAGCTTTCAAACCGAAAATCATGGCCGAAAAAATAATGGCTGTAGCCCTACGGTTGTTTTTCCATTCCGAATAATCGGCTACATCGGCAATCATAGCCCAAAGAAGAGGAATGGTCAGCCCATAGAAAAACCCATGCAGCATCTGGCTGATAAATACCCATGCAATGGCAGTAGGCGAATAGAAGATAAATGCCAGCAGGCAAAGTGTCGAAATAAACAACCCTGCTCCAAAAACTTCGCGTTTACCGTATTTATCGGCCAACGGTTTGGAAAACATAATACCTACGATCATAAAAATAATCCCACCGGCATTAAAAAGACTGAAACCGGAGGTTGGGGCATCTTCGGGCCATTGAAAACCAACCAGGCCAATATTGACCAGTAAATTATTCAGCCCTTCAATAAATCCTTCAAACCCGCTATTGACCAGGAATGATGCCAGATGTGATTCGCTCAGGTAGTTTTTGAAATAGTAAACATACATTCCGCCCTTTAATGCCAGGGTGATAAAAACAAATATGGTAAGGATAAGCATCGCTATCCAGGGTTTGTTACGTGTCAGGTCTTTCAGGTCCTGCAATACGCTCGATTTTTGTTCGGGTGCAGGAACAATCCTTTCCCTGGTTGTCAGAAAGGTGATGATAAAGAAAATAATACCAACTACGGCAAAAATCCCCATCGTTTTTTCAAACCCGGCGGTTTTATCTCCTCCACCTAAGATTAATACCAATGGCAACAATAAAACCTGGACAATAAACTGGGCAACCATGACGGCAACAAACCGGTACGACGACAGGCTGTTACGTTCGGCCATGTCGCCGGTAATTACACCGCTTAGCGCTGCATAGGGCAGGTTATTGGCCGAATAAACCAGTACCAAAAGGATATAGGTTACCAACGCATAAATAATTTTTCCGGTATCGCTGAAATTGGGTGTGCTGAAAGCGAGCAAAGCCATCACCCCAAATGGAATGGATGTCCATAATATCCAGGGACGGAATTTTCCCCAACGGGTAACTGTTCGGTCGGCAATGGCGCCCATCACCGGATTAAAAAATGCACCAATCATACCGCCTGCAAATATTATTGCAGAAGCAGGTGCGGGTGGAATCTTGTAAACATCGGTGTAAAAATATGCAAGAAAAGTCATCAGGGTTTGAAATATAAGATTGGCCGACAAATCGCCCAAACTATACCCGATTTTTTCGATAACAGAGATTTTTTGCGATACAGGCTTCATAAATATTGATTTAAATTTTTTTAGAATTGGGGTGCAAGATAACAATAACCTGTATCACTTACAATATTAGAAATACATCAATCACATAACAAATTATGCATTGAATGTATATAAATTATCGTTTTGCCGGATAACCTAACACACGCAAATTCAACTGAATATAAATGAATTATTCAGTTAACCCTCTTGAAGTTTTAAATACCGAGTAACGATTCCATCGGATCTTTCCCCTGCAACAACATTTTCTGTGGGTTTTCAATCAGTTCTTTAACCTTTACCAGGAATCCTACCGAATCTTTTCCATCGATAACACGGTGGTCGTATGAAAGTGCTACATACATCATGGGCCTGATGTCAACTTTGCCATTAACAGCCACCGGGCGCTCGACAATGTTGTGCATGCCTAAAATGGCAGACTGAGGCGGATTAATCAGCGGTGTTGAAAGCAGGGATCCAAAAACGCCACCGTTTGTAATGGTAAAGGTGCCCCCGCTCAGTTCTTCGATGGTTATTTTTTTGTTG
>CAZMDP010000305.1:0-3958 GCA_964565015.1 uncultured Prolixibacteraceae bacterium
GCTTTTTATATGCAGCGATGGATCTTACCCGTTTTGTAACTTCTTTCTCTCCGTTCTGCATGGATGTAGTGGCAAAAAGGAACTGGTTCTTATTTAGAGCAGTTCTAAGCAGAACGGATGCATAAGCCTTCCGCTCTCCGGTAATTTCAACGGCACGATAATCACAGAGGATTTCCAGATCTCTTCGTAAGATGAAGAAGCACAGCCAGATCACCGGGTTGAACCAGTAAATGCAAAGGATTAGACAACTGACGATGTTTATCCAGATATCCCTATTCTTAAGATGGCATAATTCATGAAGTAAAATATGTCTAAGGAACCGGTTGAATATCTGAAGCACATACGTGATGAAAGCGCATATATACTTTCAGTAATTAGACCAATTCAGTAATTAGACCAAATACTACAAAGGATGATTTTCTCTCTGATGAAACACTTAAACGGGCTATTGTAAGGAGTTTAGAAATTATTGGAGAGGCTACCAAAAAAATTCCTGCCGACTTTAAAGTGAAATGGAATCAGATTAAATGGAAAAACATGGCTGGAATGAGAGATAGGTTAATTCATGATTATATGGGAATTAACTATTCAATTGTTTGGGATGTAGTAAAAAATAAAATTCCAGAATTGCATAAACAAATAATGGAAGTGCTTGAAAAAGTATAAAACTCGGTATGTACCAGGAGTTATGGCTAATTTATAGAGAGTATAAAATATAATTTGTGTTAACCTTTCGCGCAATATAAATACATCATTACAATCATTTTTTCCTTTGTACATTTCGTCCGGGTGGTTACTTTTGCAGCCTCACTGAAAATCAGAAATATTACGGAATATGAAGAAAACTGTATTGAGCGGCATAAGGCCAACGGGCAACTTGCATCTGGGTAATTATTTCGGGGCAGTACGCAGCTTTGTTAAAATGCAACACGATTATAACTGCTTTTTTTTCATTGCCGATATACATTCACTCACCACCCATCCAACTCCTGAGAACCTTCAGGCCGGCGTAAAACAGGTGCTGGCCGAATACCTGGCCTGCGGTATCGATCCCGAGGCTGCAACCATTTATATTCAGAGCGATGTTCCTGAAGTGACCGAACTCTATACCTACCTGAATATGAATGCCTATCTGGGGGAACTCGAACGTACCACGTCGTTTAAGGATAAAGCGCGTCAACAACCCGACAATGTGAATGCAGGCCTGCTCACTTACCCTGTTTTAATGGCCGCCGACATAATTATCCACAAGGCCAATTATGTACCGGTCGGAAAAGATCAGGAACAGAACCTTGAAATGGCCCGCAAATTTGCAAAACGGTTTAACCACATGTATAACCACCGGGTCTTTCCATTGCCCAAACCTTTCACCTTCGACGGAAAAGAAATGATTAAAGTGCCCGGCCTCGATGGTTCAGGTAAAATGGGAAAATCGGAAGGGAATGGTATTTATCTGTACGAAGACCCGGCCGATATCCGCAAAAAAGTGATGCGCGCCGTTACCGATTCGGGCCCCACACAGCCAAACCAGAAGAAACCCGAACCCATCGAAAACCTTTTTACGCTGATGAAAATCGTTTCGTCACCCGAAGTGGTAGCCTATTTCGATGAACAGTACAACAACTGCTCGATACGGTACGGCGATATGAAAAAACAACTGGCCGAAGATATAATTGCTTTCACTTCGCCTATTCGTGAACGGATATTTGAAATAAGGGGTAATGAAGCATACCTCTCGAAAGTGGCAGCCCGGGGTGCCGAACGTGCACGCGAATCGGCCCGAAAAACCCTTGAAGAAGTTAGAAAAGTAATGGGAATCAGGCGGTTGTTCTAATCTCTGAATTTCAAAAAATCTTTACAGGTAAAATTCCTTTTCCCGGTAAAGAAGAATAAGGGAAGGATTTACATGAAAAATCGGGTATGCAGAACCCTACATACCCGATTTGAATCTGTGAAGAATGAATCCTATTTACTGTAAATAACCTTGCCCCTGAATACTTTATCGTGGACGGTTATCTGGTAAAACATCAACTGACTGGCATTTAAACCAGGCAGATATTCGAACCTGTGCATCGGTCCGGCTTCAAGGATGCCGTCGTAAAGCTGACTGATTTTTGAACCCACTGCATTATACATTTCAACCTTTACATTCGCCCTTTCGGCCAGGCTAAACTCAATGTAAAGCCTATCCATGAATGGATTTGGATAAACCATTGGCTCAATTCCGAGATATTCGTCTGCCAACCCATCCATAATAGCCGATTTGGTTTTTGCCTTCCTGACGATTAACGTAAACGAAATTGTTGTGGAAGCCGAATTTCCTGAAGCGTCAAAAGCAGTTAAAATAACCGGTAAACTGGTAGCTGAAGAATAAACTGTTCCAGCAGCGGGAACCTGAATGTAACTTACTACCCCACAGTTGTCTTTTGCCGGAAACAGGGTTGATAAATCAGGCAAAACATATATCTCACCTTCGGTTATGGTAATCCGGTGATTTTTGGCGCTGTTCGAAAATACCGGTGGCCGTTGGTCGAGTACGGTAACCCATCCAGAACACGACGATGTTTCGCCAATCTGATCCGTTACTTTAACAGTTACCTCGACCGCCTGCCCAATGTTTTGGCAGTTGAATACCGAAGGGGAAGCAGCGATTTGGAGGTTCCCGAAGCTGGTATGGTCGTCGGTTGTACCGGCTGCCAGATTTACCAGATCACTTAATGTCAAACTATATGTTCCATTCTGGTTAAGTAATACCGTAATCGGGTTGCAAACCACAACGGGAGGGTTATTCACATTTCTGACAGTTACAACTACAACATCAGGCTCCGAATCAAGGTAACCATCATTGACCACCAATGAAAATTCAAACGCTGTATCTTCGGTAACAGCAGGGGCGCTGAATTGTGGAACTGCCGAATTTGTTGCCTGAAGTTTGATACCGTCAGGCGCTGTCCATTTGTACGTTATTTGGTCTCCGTCGGGATCATACGAACCCCTGCCATTCAAACGGATAGTTGCCCCTTCATTAACTTCAGATTCTTCGCCTGCATGTGCTACCGGCGGACGGTTTTCGGTTGAAATAACCGTAATTATCACACTGTTGCTGGCACTCAACCCAAGATTGTCGGTAACCACAACTGTAAATTCAAAATCGGTGGCCGATGCAACCGCTGGTGCTGTAAATTGTGGATTTGGAATGAAATAGTCATTCAGTACAATGCCAGAGGGAGAGGTCCAAAAGTAAGTCAAGGGAAACCCATCCGGATCATACGAACCCGAGGCATCCAGATAAACCACCTGGCCCGATTGCACAGTTTGTGCTAAACCGGCATTGGCTACGGGAGGATTGTTTTCGATAATTCCATCACAGTTTGAATCCTTACCGCTACCCGGAAATTCGGGCGCTCCGGGATAAATATCCGGATCTGAATCGTTGCAATCACTTCCATTCAGCACATATCCAATCGGCTGTGTACATTGTCCAACCGAGAATCGGGGATTGCCAAAGCCGTCACCGTCAGCATCGATGTACCAGGTTTTATAATCCGGATGGTCGGGGCTACATGCATTCTGCGGAGTAACGACCACTGATGCGGTAATTCCTTCAGCGCCGACTTCGCCGTTGATTTCGACATTCTTTATGAAAATATTGCTCTCGAAATTTAAAACCAGCGGTTTTGCTGGTATTTCGGGCGTGTTAACCGTAAAATAGAAGTTTTTATACGGTACATTTTCAAATTTGAAGAACCCGTTTGCATCGGTCATTGTTGATGCAAATACCTCTCCTGTTTCGACCAATATCAGGTAAACATTGATAAATGCAAGAGGATTACCCTGCAACAGCGCCCTGGCCGATTTCAATACCAGCGCGTTGGGCTGTACAGCTTCGTTTTCGGTAAGTGTTCCGCTCAACTCGAAGGTAAACTCAACTTCGGGATTTATTTCGTTCAGAATAATT
>CAZMDP010000306.1:0-3953 GCA_964565015.1 uncultured Prolixibacteraceae bacterium
GTTTACATACAAATTTATTTCCGGTAAGGTTGTTTGAAATATTTAAACTGGTTTCCATTCCTGCAACTTCACGAATATGTAGCATGGCCGATTTGCCATCTCCAGCAGGCATGGCACTGATCAGCAATACATTATCGGGCCAGTTTCCGATTACTGATTTTTGCCACACTGAATCGCCGCTACCTCCGCCTGGTAAAACCCTTGTTAAAAATGGGGTGCGATTGCCCCACCCAAAACGATTTGCTTCGGTTGCGCCATTGCCTTTAAGGCTGGTGAGGGTATATAGCCATGTATGGCCGCCATGCTGCTCGGCGTTGAAATTGGTAACCCAGTAGTTGTTCATAGGCCACCCGAAAATATGGGTCGTATGGGGCGTGGCCCCTGCCTTGTACCTTCCGGTATTGATTCCACCAAATTGCATAAGCGGTATTTCGGGCGAATTCAGAACTATCTGCGCCTTATCGCTGTAAAGCCTGGCATAATTCTGAACCGTGTTCCAGTCGTTTGCCGAACCGGGAATCTGGTCAATGCCCGCCCTGATTTCACCGCCCTGTACATCGAAAGCAAGTTGCCCGTTTTCGAGTTTGAAGGGAAATGCAATATAGATGCCTTCAGGATCGGTTACCATCGATTTCTCAATGGAATAGGCCAGGTCGATGCGTTTGGTTGTGTTGAATAGCCTGATTTCGAATTCGTACGCCCCTTCGCGCATGGCTGCACGGGTATTTCCCCTAAATCGGATGGTGTTCCATATTTCGCCTTCGGTGAAGCCATCAAACCACACTTTTTCAAGCGGTTCGCGGTGGTAGTTATCCAGTTTAAACGATTCCATCTGCGAACGGTTTCCTAGTAATTCATAAATGAATTCTCCCAGTTTCCATTCTGCACTTTCGTCAACCCACTGAAGCCCGGTTTCCTTGTCGGATATAGCAGAAATTGCACCTTTTTCAGGATTGATGGTGATCTGATACCATTGATTTTCCAGTTTATCAATTACTGTTTCCGATTTGACCGGTAAAGGTGCGGGTTTATTTTTGTCGGTTCTGATTATGTATTTTTTATATCCGAAAGCTGGAACATCATCGACCCAAACTGCCCAATAGGTGCCGTCGGAATGGTGTTCAACAGGCTGTGCTTTGGCCTTGTTTCCCTGCTGGTCAACCATTTCGAACCAGGTATAGCGGGGAATTATCTGATGGTCGATATACACGTTAATCAATCCGCCCCTGTTCCAGTTGAGGGTATTGTAAACCACCAGCGAAGGTTCCTTTTCGCGGTTAATAAAATCCTGAAGCAAGCCCATGGTTTCTTCGCCAAGCATTTTTGCGCGCCGGCTTGCCTCCCAGGCATACGACTCCTTAATTGCCCTTTGTTCTTTTGTGTTTTTATGGAATGGTTCGCGCACGCTGTTGTGATAACCCACCGTATGCTCGGTGTAAAACAGGAGAGCCGAATTAACCGCCTCAATTCGGTCCGCTATTTTGCCGGGAAGCTTAGCCCCAAGCATGGCAGCCATTGAAAGGCCAGCCGTGTTGGCAATAAGGTCGCTTTGAGCCATCCGGGTAGCCGCCACTTCGCGGGCCGAAGCGCCAAACCCATCGGTCCACCAGTCGGGCCATGCACCGCGTATTATCTCGAATGTATCGCCATAATGACTCTCCATTTCTTCAAAGAATTCGGTAGCCGATGCGGTTTTCAGTTTTGGCCATACAAATTCCTGGTTCCACTTCAAAATCATGTCGCAGGCAAGAGTCGATGGTGGGGCGTTATCGGTAAGGTACCCCGAATGTTGAATGGAGATAAGGTCATAAGCATATCCTTTTGATTCGAGGTTGGCCAGATAGGCCAGTAGTTCCTCTTTGAAGCGGTTATAATCGCCGGTATGAATACCAAACTGTGTATTGCCGATCATGTAATGCTCGCCCCGGTAGGCCAGCATACGTTTTCCCGACGGCGATTCCCACCAGAAAAGAGTAGGTTTATCGAAGCAGATTAAAGCACGATGCCCATGGGTGCCCATATTGAGGTATTTAACGCCCAGGTCGTGGTAAAAATCGTTCAGGTTCCAGCCAATGCCGTTTACATCGTTTTGCATGGCTGTTTTCACTTCAAGCCCCTTTTCCCTGAACCGACTTAACGGCTGAAGCGAGGCAGCCAGGATTTGCTCGTCGGGTAACTCGTTAAAATTGAAGTACATACCTGTTATTTCAATTCTGCCTTCTTTTACGCGCTTCAGTAACCGATCGACCTGTGAGGCAGGCCGGCTCCTGAGATACTCATCAACCGCCCACGAAGCTTCGCAGGTCCACCTGAATTTTGCTTCATCGGGATAGTCGTCGGTAATGTCGCAATAATCGAGGGCATAGTCGATAAACCGCAGGTGTTCGGCGAGGATTTCGGTCTGCGAACGTGTGTACCCAATATCGGTATGCGTGTGCTGCACAAAATTTACCCTCCAGTTGCGAACCGGTTTTAAATCGAGCTTTCCCTGCCAGGTTTGTCTGTCGATTATGAGCCGGTAGTTTTGTGAAACAGGGCGGGCAACTTTCGGTAAATTAACTTTCAGAAGGTTGTACCCAAAACCAACCGTTTCTTCGAGTACCAGTTTGCGGCCGATAAAAATCCTGGCCAAAGCGGGTCTGCCGAAATGGAGTATCCCTGCCAGCCCCAGTTGATATTCTTCGCCGCCGGAAGCAGTTATGGCCGGAAGAGCGCTGAAATTGAGGCCACTCTTTAAAGGAAACTTAAAGGTCATATACCACGATGTCAGGCCGTGGTTTCCTCCGGTAACTTTCAGGTTAAGCGCTTCGCCCTGATTTATCAGGCTTGCGGGTATGGTCAGGTACATGAAGCCAAAACGGTCGCCATGCTGGTCGGTCATATCTTTCCGGAACGAAAGAAGAGAACCGTCGCCGGCTTTCAATTGCCACTCATCGGAACCATCGGCCCAGAATGTGAATTTCTTTGTGCCGTTGAGATAAAGGTCGAAGCTTGCCTTGCCGGGAGATGATCCAATTCCGGCCAACCAAACAATGGTCGCCGAAGTTGTATTTGGTTTTAAATGAACCGGTTCGGTTTTCCATTCCATCGTTGAGTTACCATCGGTAGCCCTGATAAGCATACAATCTTTGGCAATACGAACCGAAGAATGATAACTGAAATCGGTACCCGAAACCCTATGGTCGAAGCCATTCACAAATGTGGTGTTTTCAGGTACAATATTCTGTGAAACCAGTGGGGACACATAGCAAATAAAAATCAGAAATATAATTAACTCTTTCATTATTAATGATATTACAATAGTATCAAGTCGTATTTACATTCTATCATCATGTCAATCACTAAAAATTCATACCTTTGAAATATGATTGTTAAAGACGAAATATCAAGGGGTTTAATTGATTTTATTAATTTATGCAAAGAGCATAAAGTTAAATATTTATATGCATTTGGTTCATCGATCACTGAAAAATTTGATCCCGAAACGAGCGATATCGATTTACTTGTCGAAATTGATGAAACAGATCCAATAGAAAGAGGTGAAAAATTGATTTCTTTATGGGAACTGTTTGAGAAGTTTTTTAACCGTAAAATTGATTTGCTCACAGATGCTTCCATAAGAAATCCATTTTTAAGAAAAAGTATAGATCATTCCAAAGTACTTATTTATGACGGAAGAAGGCAAGAAATATTTATCTGACATATTATCTTCCATTGAATTAATCGAACAGTTTATTGTTGATACCAGTGATTATAATGATTACCTTTCTGATATAAAAACGCAAAGCGCAGTTGAAAGGCAACTGGGTATAATTGGAGAGGCGGTCAATAAATTCGATAAGCACTTCCCTGAGGACAGACTTAAAAACACCAAAAAGATAATAGGTCTTAGAAACCGGTTGATCCATGGATACGATACAATCGACCCTTCTATTATTTGGGCTGTAATAAAG
>CAZMDP010000307.1:0-3951 GCA_964565015.1 uncultured Prolixibacteraceae bacterium
GCCTTTTTCAAGTATTGGTTTTTCGATGGCCACATTCATTTTTTCCGCCTTGTCGGTTTGCGGGATTTTTTTTCTTCGTTTTTCGGTTTTCTGCAATTTCTCAATTTTCTGTAATATCACGTCATCAGGGGATTCGGCTGCTGGATTGAGTTCAGCTTTAAGCGATTCAAGTTCGAGCCTGTACTTTTTGGTAATTTCTTTGTCGGCCTGGGCTTCCCTGATGCCCCTCACAATATTTTCGATCTGCTTATTCACACCTGCCAACAATTGCCGGGCTTCTTCCTTTGCATTTCTGAGTATCTCTTTTTTCGCCTGCCGTATCTCTTCCAATTCCTTTTGATACGATTCGGCCAATTCATCAACCGCCTTTTCGACCTTTCTTATTTTTTGCCGTTTGGTTTCCCAATAATGTTTGTCGCGCGAAATCGAACGCAGGCTTTTGTCGAATTCGATGTGCTTTTTTCCAACTTTTTGGGTGGCATCCTGCAAAATATCTTCGGGCAATCCAATTTTCCGGGCTATTTCGAATGCGAACGAGCTACCAGGCTTGCCTATTTCGAGTTTAAACAGCGGATCCATTTTCTGCGCATCGTAGAGCATTGCCCCATTAACTATGCCGTCGGCCGACGAAGCAAAATGCTTGAGGTTGGTATAGTGGGTCGTAATTACGGCAAATGTTTTCTGCTGGTTCAGTTTGTTTAAAATTGCCTCGGCAATAGCGCCGCCCAGCATGGGTTCTGTCCCTGTTCCAAACTCATCAATAAGTACGAGTGTGCGGTCATCGCTATACCTCAAAAAATATTTCATGTTGAGCAGGTGCGAACTGTATGTGCTCAGGTCGTTTTCAATTGACTGTTCGTCGCCGATGTCGATGAAAAGCTGCCTGAAAATACCGGTCCGGCTGCCTTCCATCACCGGAATAAGTAATCCACACTGGAGCATATATTGCAACAATCCAACGGTTTTCAGGCAAACCGATTTTCCGCCGGCATTAGGGCCAGATATCAGCAAAATATGGCTCTCATGGTTGATATGAATGTCGAGTGGTACAATTGTACGGTTTTCGCGCCTGAGCGAGATCATCAATAATGGATGGACTGCCTGCTTCCAGAAAATTACACTTTCATCTGAAATGTCGGGCCTTATTGCACCAAACTCTTTGGCCAATAGCGCTTTTGCCCTTATAAAATCTATTTCGCCCAAAAAAATATTGGCAAAAATCAGGTCGTCGATATATGGCCTTATATCGTTGGCCGCTGCTATCAGAATTCTGATCACCTCCCTGCGTTCAGCATACTCGAGTTCGCGGATTTCGTTGTTCATTTCCACAATTTCCGTGGGCTCTAAATAAGAAGTTTTACCGGTAGCCGATTCATCGTAGATTATCCCTTTAAGCTTTCTTTTGTTTGCCGACAAAACGGGAATTACCGCTCTTCCGTCACGTATGGCTACCGATGAATCTTCATCGACCCATCCTTCTTTCTGGGCTTGTTTTAAAATTGATTGCAACCTTTTTGAAATCGACGACTGAAGGTTCAGTATGTCTTTACGAATCCGCGAAAGTTCGGGCGATGCATTATCGCGTATTTTTCCCGACTTATTCAGTATGGAATCTATCCTGTCAGTAAGGTATGGATAAATGCGGACACTTGAAACCTTCCTGTATAATTGCGGCAAAACCTCCTGGCGCGAAGCGTTGAAAAACAATACAATGGCTTTAATGGTTTCCATCGCCCGTTTCAGGTCAAAAAGTTCTTCGGTTTCCATGTAACGTCCTTCGGGCCTTATGCGCTCCAACGGATTTCGCAAATCGAAATAGTAACTTACCGGGAAATTGGGGAATTCGCGCAATATCCTGACAAATTCGTCTGTCTCGTTCAAATGGTTTTTAACCGTTTCATATTCAGTCATAAACGACATCTGATCGACCCATTCTTCGCCCAGAACGCTGAGACACCTTTCCTTCAGCATTTCACGGATGCGGTCAAAACCAATTTTCGATTCGAAATTGTCGGGATATATAGCCTTCATAACAGGGTGCAAATGTATTGAAGATATTCTTTATCTTTACACACCAATAGCCAGATTTAATAATGGGAAAATGAGCATCGAACTTAGCACTGCCGAATTTAAAGCGGTTTATATCCTTATCCTGTTGGTTGCGGTATATTACATTTATTATTTCCCTTCGTTTTCAAAAAAAACTTCCGGATGGTTTATCAACAAATACCCTGAAAAACAAGCTGAAACCTATCTTTTCCTGTTCCAGAAACTGTTTGGATTTATTATGCTCGGGCCAGTTTCTGCCGTAATTTATTTTTTATTTTTTGAGCCTTTTCAAACAAAATCATACCTGCCCGATGCATTAAGCTTTTCGGTAGTGCTGGTATTGATGATATTAATTCCGTTATTGGTAATATTTATATATTTTTCATCGAAGAACAAAGAGATTTATAACCGGATACCCCATATGCGCCATAAAGATTGGACTCCTGGAAGGGTGCTTATAAGCATCGCCGGATGGGGGCTATATTTGCTTGGCTATGAATTTATTTTCAGGGAGTTGCTGTTGTTTTCGTGGGCCGAAGCATACGGGGTAGTTCCTTCGATTGCGATTAACACCGCGATATATTCGGCATTTCACTTGCCCAACGGCAAAAATGAAACCCTTGCTTCAATTTTTTTTGGAATAATTCTTTGCCTCGTTTCGTTGCAGGCAGGTTCCTTTTTACCTGCATTCCTGCTTCATTTTACCCTGTCGGCATCAACCGAAATGTTTTCGATATACCACAATCCGGAAATGAGTTTCAAATTCAAAAGGGTTTCGGCATGAAGAAATATTTTATAACCGGTGGCACAGGGTTTATCGGAAAGGAATTGACAAAACATCTCTTAAAAGAAGGGAATGAAGTTAACCTGTTGATACGTGACAGAAAAAAAGCCGAAGAATTTACACAAAGCGGAGTTAAGCTTTTTACAGGCGACATCACCGATGCCAATTCGGTAGATGAAGCCATGAAAGGTTGCACCCATGTATTTCACCTTGCGGCATATGCAAAGCCTTTTGCAAAAGACCCGACCGTTTTTGACCTGATCAATATAGAGGGAACCCGAAATGTATTGGATGCTGCACTGAAACATGACGTAAAAAAAGTTGTATTTACATCTACGGCAGGTACTTTTGGCATAACCTCCGAAAATGAGGATGCTACCGAAGCGAGCGAAAAACCCGGACGTTATTACACCGAATATGCCCGGACTAAAAGGGAAGCAGAAAAACTTTGCGAAGAGTACTTTAAAAAAGGACTGGACATTGTAATTGTTAACCCAACCCGTGTTTTTGGGCCCGGAGTAATCTCTGAAGGAAACAGCATTACGAAAATCCTGTCGCTTTATCAAAAAGGGAAATGGAGAATTATTCCAGGAAATGGTAAAACGTATGGCAATTATGTATTTGTTGGAGATATAATAAATGGGCATATACTTGCCATGGAACATGGAAAACCCGGCGAAAACTACATTCTTGGGGGCGAAAACCTCACTTTTAATGAATTATTTGCCAGAATGAGTAGGGTAACAGGCAAAAAATTCAGAATGGTTCACATTCCATATCCGGTGCTCTGGTCAGGAGCAGCAATTATGGTAGCATTTGCACGTTTATTCAGGAAGCAACCTTTAATATCTCCCGGATGGGTAAAAAGGTATCTTCAGCACCGGCGTCTTTCGGTATTAAAAGCTCAAAATGACTTAGGATATGAAGTTACCCCGGTTGAAACAGGTTTAAAATTAACAGTTGAATGGTTAAATAAACTGAACAATGGAAACGGGCAATAATCCATATTTCACTCTCATTACAGGTGCAAGTTCGGGGATTGGTAAAGCTTTGGCTTTCGAATGCGCACAAAGGGGAATGAACCTGTTCCTGATTTCACTTCCCGAAACAGGCCTTCC
>CAZMDP010000308.1:0-3951 GCA_964565015.1 uncultured Prolixibacteraceae bacterium
ATAAAAGCCAGGGGCTTACTTTCGACAAGGCTATAATCGATGCCCGGGCCTCATTTGCTCACGGTCAGGTGTATGTTGCCCTGAGCCGATGCCGCACGCTCGAAGGGCTCATACTTAGTTCGCCACTCACCCTGTTCAGCATCAAAAACGATGATACGGTAAAAGGTTTTACCCGGCAGGTAGAGGAAAATCCTGCAGGCGAACCAGAATTGATCCGGTCGAAAATTGAATTTCAGCGCGAGTTATTTGCAGAGATATTTGATTTCGAATTATTGATACGCAGGGTTCAGTACCTGATCAGGTTGTGGCAGGAAAACAGGGACCAATTGGTTGGCAATCTCGAAGAGGTGGCGCAAAAGGTTTTAAGCAACCTGCAAAACGAAATTGCACCGGTTGCCAGAAAATTCATGATCCAGGTAACCCAGCTTACGCATAACATGCCCGATATCGAAAAAAACGAAGTTTTAAAGGAGCGCCTGGCTAAGGCATCATCCTGGTTCGGAGAAATAATAGAACTATTGGTTATCGATCCGTTTGGTGAGGCAACTTTCGAAACCGATAACAAAGCGATCCGAAAATCAATAAACGATTCGGCCGGACGAATTGCCGAACTCTTATCGGTGAAAAAAGCTTCGTTTGCTTATCTGAAAAACGATTGTAAAATAACCACGTTGCTCGAAATAAGGTCAAAGGCTTCCATCGAACCCTTAAAATTATTCGGACATGAAGCTGGTAGGCTTGTGCAGACTTCGGCAACCCGGCAGCACCCTGCACTATATGCCCAACTGGTAAAATGGCGGAGCATGGTAGCCTCCGAAGAGGGTATCGATCCATACCAGGTGCTTACCCAGCGTAGCCTCCAGGATATTATAACGAAATTGCCGTTAAACAAATCGCAATTAAAATCGATTCATGGAATCGGAAAAATCAGGTTACAGACTTATGGAAACCATATCCTCAAAATTATTTTGACCTATCTGTTAGAGAATGACGTTGATGTACCAATTCCCGAAGATTTTGAAGAAACAAAAAAGAAGAAACCCGATACTAAAAAAATCAGTTTTGATTTGTTCAAGTCGGGGAAGTCGGTACAAAAAATTGCCCTCGAACGCGGGTTGGCGGTTAGCACCATCGAAAACCATCTGGCCTACTATGTCGAAAAGGGTGAAATCGGTCTCGAAGGGTTGATCGACCGGGAAAAGGCACAAATGATTGCCGGTTATTTCGAAAAAAACGGAACGGTTTCCATCAGCAAGGCAAAAGAAGATTTCGGTGATAAGGTTACTTATGGCGAACTCAGATTGGTAATTGCTTATCTTCAGTTTTTGGGGTCGAACTGAAGATTATCATTTGTACTGCATTTAAATATCGGTTATTTTGCGTTTTTTCAGAAAATTTAATTACATTTCAGCATCATAATCAAATAAAAAGGAATAAAATGGAATCGAACAGGCGGGATTTTCTGAAGACGACCCTCATCGCCGGCGGACTGCTATCAACTGGCCTTATCTCTTGTACCCAAAGTCAGGAGAAGGATAAAAAAATCAGGACCGGGTTATCGGAGAAACAGGCATTCAACATGTGCGGTTATGCAGCTCCGAAACTCGAGAAAGTGAGGATTGGCTTTATTGGTCTTGGCATGCGCGGGCCTGGTGCCGTTCAGCGGATGTCGCATATCGAAGGGGTCGAAATAGCCGCCCTATGCGATGTGTACGAAGACCGTGTGGAAAAAACCCAGAAATACCTTACCGACCGGGGCTTACCACGGGCAAAAGGCTATTTTGGGTCAAAAGAGGTCTGGAAAGAATTGGTAGCCAGCCCCGATCTCGACCTGATTTACATCTGTACCCCATGGGATACCCATACGCCCATGTCGGTTTTTGCCATGGAAAACGGGAAACATGCTGCGGTTGAAGTTCCGGCAGCCGTTACGGTTGACGAATGCTGGCAGTTGGTCGAAACATCGGAACGTACCAAAATGCACTGCATGATGCTCGAAAACTGCTGTTACGATTTCTTCGAATTATTGACACTCAATATGGCCCGGCAAGGCTTTTTCGGCGAAATTGTACATACCGAAGGTGCATACATCCACGATTTGCTCGACCTTAATTTCGACAAAAACGGCTACACCGAAATGTGGCGACTGAAAGAAAATTTCCGCAACGGGAACCTATATCCCACCCACGGATTGGGGCCTGTTGCCCAGATATTGAACATCAACCGCGGCGACCGTATGGATTATCTGACCTCTATGCAGACCAACGATTTCCAGATGGCGCAGCATGCTGCCGAATTGGCTGCCAAAGACGATTTTTTTGCTGAATTTGCAGGGAAAACCTATCGCGGAAATATGAATACTACGCTTATCCGCACCACTTTGGGAAAAACCATCATGTTGCAGCACGACGTGACTTCGCCCCGGCCATATTCCCGCCTCCATACGGTAAGTGGTACAAAAGGTTTTGCACAGAAATACCCTACACCTGCTAAAATTGCCAAAGGGCACGGATGGGTGAATGCCGAAGAGATGGCAGCCTTGCAGGAGCAATATACGCCCGAGATCGTGAAGGTGGTTGGCGAAATGGCTAAAAAAATAGGAGGCCACGGTGGTATGGATTTTATGATGGACTGGCGTTTGATCGATTGTCTGCGAAATGGTTTACCCCTCGACCAGGATGTGTACGATGCTGCATTGTGGAGCGTTATCGGGCCGCTTAGCGAAGAGTCGGTTGCTAAACGTTCCCTTTCGCTCGACGTTCCCGATTTTACGCGTGGTTCGTGGAAAAATAATACGCCGGTTGACATTACCCTGAACGGAGGTGGCACAACAAACGTGCGTTTTCTCGAAAAAACCGACGCTTCGGGGCAGTTAAATGTCTGATATATAGTAATTTAAGATTATACTTAAGAATATGAACCACCGGTTCGGGTTTAATCCGGACCGGTTTTTAAATGTCAACTTTCAGCAGATAAAACGATATTGAAAGGGCAAGGTAAAGTGCAATGATAAGTGCGGGGGCAAAAATTCCGGTCACGATAATAAGTCCTGCCGACACTGTAAGGAATATATACCTGTACCAGTTGCTGTAAAAATCGAACCCCCTGAACTTAAGGGAGAACATAGGTATCTCGGAAACAAGCAGCAACGAAGTAACCAATGATGTAATCAACAGATTTCCTGGTGTAAAAAGAATATTCAATAGTTCTTCATTGCCTGAAAATCCGGTCATCAGGCCAAAAGACGCCCAAAGAATAGCATTGGCCGGCGTGGGCAGGCCAAGGAAATTAACGGTCTGACGGGTATCGGTATTGAATTTGGCCAACCGGTAAGCCGAAAAGAGAGGGATTATCAGGGCGCAAAGCAGCATAAACCATTCATAAACTGATCCTGAAATTTGAAACAAGGGCAGGTTTTCACCAAAAAGGGCAAGTTCCATCAGGGTAAAGAAAATCATACCCGGGGCTACCCCAAACGAAACCACATCGGCAAGCGAATCGAGTTCCTTTCCGATATCGGAATAGGCTTTAAGCAGACGGGCTGCAAATCCGTCGAGAAAATCGAAAACAGCGGCAATAAATATGAAAATTGCTGCTTTGCCCAGGTCGCCGTCGATGGCAAACACAACCGCAATGGTCCCCGATGCCAGGTTCAGCAGGGTTAGCAGATTCGGGACGAATGATGTAATTTGTTTCATTTTTTGTTGGTTTATTCCGGTTTTCTCCGATTTTTTTTCAATGATTGCTTTCGATCGAGGTTTCAAATATAAGAAGAAACCTTTTTATTACCCATATTTTGCTTCTACGGAGCAACCCGATCAAACGAATTAGGGTAAAGAAATGTTTGTATTTCAATCGGAGGTGCGGGTTTTTTTTGGGGTGGCTTTTCTATAAACATGCCACTCCTCCGGAGTTGCGATTTGGATGAAACGTTAAACGCTATAAAAATTT
>CAZMDP010000309.1:0-3942 GCA_964565015.1 uncultured Prolixibacteraceae bacterium
ACCTCGACGAACTCAACAATGGTATGCCGCGTAAAGAAGGCACCTTCGGGGCAATTTACTGGTGGATGGTGAAACTAGGTCAAGGACTTGCATTGGTTTTGGGAGGTTTGGTACTGAAACTGGTAGGTTTCGACCAGCTTACCGCCCAGCAAACCGCCGACACCATTACCAATCTCAGGCTTGCCGATATTCTTGTACCCGCATTTACTGCCGCCCTTGCAATCTGGGTGATGTGGGGTTACGACCTGACCGAGAAAAAGGCCAGAGAGATCAAAGAAGAATTGGTAAGACGAAGGGGAGAACTTTAACATTCAGTAATTCATCAATTTAAAATTTTGTCAACTTTTAAAAATCAAAGATATGTCATTCAGACCTGATCAATTTTTAAGTTTCAAAACGTCGCAAAAAGCTAAAGCAACGTTCCTTGAAGGCAAATCTGATGAAGAAATCAGAAATCTTTTGCTGGAGATTTTATATGGTGGCATTCACGGTTTTTGCTTCAGCCTTTATGAGGATGGGCAAAAGCCCGGCAATATTATATCGGCTGATCAGATAAGGCGCCGGGTGCAAATCCTGAAACCCTATACACAATGGCTACGGTCATTTTCGTGTATCGAAGGAAATGAACTGATACCACAGATTGCAAAGGAAAACGGCCTTAAAACACTTGTGGGCGCCTGGCTGGGTAAAGATGATGAAAAAAACCGGCAGGAAATCGAAAACCTGATCCGGCTGGCAAGAGATGGATTTGTTGATATTGCCGCTGTTGGGAACGAAGTGCTTTATCGGAACGATTTGACGGAAGACGAGCTAGTCGGGTTTATAGAGCATGTAAAAAATGAAATTCCCGGAATTCCGGTTGGATATGTGGATGCGTACTATGAATTTACGCAGAAACCTGAAATTGCTAAGGTTTGCGATGTAATCCTCTGTAACTGTTACCCGTTCTGGGAAGGAACCGATTTCAACCTCTCGTTGCAGCACATGCAGCTGATGTATCAACAGGCCATGACGGCCGGAAAGGGAAAAAGAGTGATCATTACCGAAACGGGATGGCCAAGCAAAGGCGAAAAATTGGGAAATGCAATTCCTTCGCACATCAATGCATTGAAATATTTTGTCAATACACAGCTTTGGGCAATAGATGAAAATATTGAGATTTTTTATTTCTCTTCTTTCGATGAATCGTGGAAAGTGGGAGCCGAAGGCGAAGTGGGCGCTTACTGGGGGATATGGGATAAAAATGAAAACTTGAAATTTTAAATGGATACATTCAAGGCACTAAATATTACCCGTGCAAAAGCTTTGTGTTATTCGGGCTTCAGGAACGGACAGTATCCCGGAGGAATATTTCCTTCATACGAAGAGGTCAAGGAAGACCTGCTTCTCCTTAATAAACACTGGAAATATCTCCGGCTTTACGATTGCGATCAACACGCCGAAACTGTCCTGAAAGTAATAACGAATGAGAATCTCGATTTCAAGGTTATGCAGGGTGCATTTATCGATGCCGAAATGAATAATTTCAATTGTCCCTGGGGAGGGGGCGTTTATTCCGAAGAACAATTGATGCAGAACTGCCTCAGTAACCGGAATAAAATTATTAAGTTGATTGAGATGGCCAATCTGTATCCCGATATCATTTTTTCGCTATCGGTCGGAAACGAAGCATGCGTAGAGTGGACCGACCATTATGTGTCTGAAAAAAAAGTAGTTGAATACGTAAAACAGGTAAAAAGAAATACAAAACAGCCTGTTACTTTTTGCGAAAACTACGTACCCTGGCTGTATAAACTTGATAAACTGGCCAAAGAAGTA
Organism: uncultured Prolixibacteraceae bacterium; assembly: GCA_964565015.1. Lineage (GTDB taxonomy): Bacteria > Bacteroidota > Bacteroidia > Bacteroidales > Prolixibacteraceae > UBA1413. The sequence continues at coordinate 1,819 of CAZMDP010000309.1, forward strand.
GATTTCATTTCCATTCATACCTATCCGGTTTGGGAATATAAGCACATCAGCGAAGCATTGGATTATTCAAAAGAGAACTACTATTCGGTTGTCAGGAAATATCCCGGGAAACCGGTAGTGATTACCGAAGCAGGATGGGCTACCAATTCAAACGGACGTGGAATTAATCCCGAAAATGTAAACGAAGAATACCAGAAAATGTACTACGAAATGCTGATGGAGTGGGTGTTAAAAGAGAATATACTCACATTCTTTTTCGAAGCATTCGATGAATCATGGAAAGGTTCGCCCGAACCACTCGAACCGGAAAAGCACTGGGGTTTATTTTATATCGACCGGTCGCCAAAAATGGCGGTCAGGGATTTATTTATCAAAAAGAAACTATAAGCTTGATTTCTAATTACATATCGCAATTCAATATTTTATAACTTAAAAATTTACATTATGAGAAACTTTACGATCATTTTATTGGTGCTGATAGCATCCGTAAGTTTTGCACAAAAATCGCCCATCAATTTCGAATCGGGCGGTAATGGAGCCGATTGGTCATGGAACGTTTTTGAGAACGATATCAATCCGCCATTGGAAATTATCGACAATCCCGATCCGAAAGGAATTAACACCTCTGCCAAAGTTGCCAAATTTACAGCCCTGGTAACCGGAAATCCATGGGCCGGGGTTGAATCGAAGCAAGGGGTCGACCTGGGCACATTTCAATGGAACAACGATAACCGGACTGTTAAAATCATGGTATGGAAATCGGTTATCAGCCCTGTAGGCATTAAATTCGATACAGAAACCGGATGGGCGCAACCCGAAATTAAAGTTACAAACACAAAAGTGAACGAGTGGGAAGAATTGACTTTTAATTTCTCTAATTACGTTAATCCACCTGAGGGGAATGGTACTTTGGGCAGAATTGTAATTTTCCCCGATTTTGATCTGGCTGGAAGGAAACAGACCAACGTATGTTACTTCGATAACATCACTTTCGGCCCGGCTGAAGCCACTTCCGATGTTCCTACAACAGCAGCCCCCACCCCGCCTGCACGCGATGCTGCCGACGTAATTTCCATATTCAGCAATGCTTATACAAATGTTGCCGGAACCGATTTCAATCCCAACTGGGGTCAATCTACGCTGGTGACTACAGTAGAAATTGCAGGCAACCAGGCTTTAAAGTACGCCAACTTCAATTATCAGGGTACCCAGTTTGGAAGCGCACTAAACGTAACCGGAATGGAAAAACTCCACGTGGATATGTGGACTGCCGATGCCACTTCGGTGAATATTTTCTGCATCAGCCCCGGACCGGTCGAAACAGCATACGCACTTCCGATAACTCCCGGCCGATGGGTAAGTTATGATATTCCGCTATCGGCTTTTGCCAATGTAAACATGGCCGACCTGATCCAGTTTAAGTTCGATGGCGGCGATGGTAAACCAACCATCTACCTCGACAATATTTACTTTTACAAAGGTGCAGGCGGCGAAACAACCATCAATGCCCCGATTAATTTTGAACCAACCGGACATGGTGCAAACTGGACATGGAACGTTTTCGAAAACGATACCAATCCGCCACTGGAAATTATCGATAACCCCGATCCGAAAGGGATCAATACATCATCAAAGGTTGCCAAATTCACGGCTTTGGTTACCGGAAATCCATGGGCCGGGGTTGAATCGAAGCAAGGGGTCGATCTGGGCAAACTGGAATGGAACGAAAATAACCGGATTGTAAAAATAATGGTCTGGAAATCAGTTATCAGCGATGTAGGGATAAAGTTTGATACAGAAACAGGCTGGGCACAACCCGAAATTAAGGTGGCCAACACAAAAGTTAACGAATGGGAAGAACTTACTTTTGATTTCTCCAATTATGTAAATCCGCCCGAAGGGAACGGCACATTGGGCAGAATTGTAATTTTCCCCGATTTTGATCTTTCGGGCAGAAAACAGACCAATGTAGTATATTTTGATAACATTACATTTAATCCGGCCGGGGTTACCCCTACAGCACCGGCCACCGCTGCTCCAACTCCTCCGGCACGCGATGCAGCTAATGTAGTTTCCATCTTCAGTAATGCCTATACCAACGTACCCGGAACCGATTTCAATCCT
>CAZMDP010000310.1:0-3941 GCA_964565015.1 uncultured Prolixibacteraceae bacterium
GGTAAAATTAAATTCAAAAGCCGATTTTATTTCAAAATTTTCTTCTTCAAGCCAAAACTTACATTCCATATTACCTTTCTCAGCATGAATATGATTTGGTTCGTCATTTTCATTTGCCCAGAAAAAGAGCCGCCAACCCCGAATGAGTAATACCGTAGGCATTTTTATTTCAAAATTACAAAAACAGTTGGAAACTTTAATTTATTAATTTCTTTAAAAGGTATTAATTTATTATTGGCTGGAACCATGTTAGCTTATTACGCTCCACTCAAATTCGGTCTTTTGGCCTGATCCAAGCGTTTTTCGAAGTATCCTGTATTCACTTGTTTCGAGCATCGGGTCTTTTTCGAGAATATCTTTTGCCACATTACGTGCAATTTCAAGAATTGGGGCATCTTTGGCCAGGTTGGCAATTTTCAGGTCGAATCCAATGCCGCTTTGCTGCGTACCCTCCAGGTCGCCGGGGCCGCGGAGCTTCATATCTACTTCGGCTATCTCGAATCCATCGTTGGTACGTACCATAGTTCCGAGCCGTTTACGGCTTTCGTTGGTAATTTTATACGACGACATCAGTATGCAATACGATTGTTCGACGCCACGGCCAACCCTTCCGCGCAACTGGTGCAACTGCGAAAGCCCGAAACGTTCGGCGCTTTCGATTACCATAACAGAAGCGTTGGGTACATCCACCCCAACTTCAATTACTGTTGTGGCCACCAGAATATGGGTTTTCCCCTCTTTGAAGTTTTGCATACCGGCATCTTTTTCGTAAGGCTTCATTCTGCCATGTACCATACCTACCTGGTATTCCGGAAACTCTTCAGAAATGTGTCTGAAACCCTCTTCAAGATTTTTCAGGTCGCTCTTTTCCGATTCGGTAATAAGCGGATATACAATATAAATCTGTCGTCCCCTTTCGAGTTGCGACCGCAAAAATTTATACACTTCACTCCGTTTATTGTCGAAAAAGTGCATGGTTTGAATGGGTTTACGCCCAGGCGGAAGTTCATCTATAACCGATACATCGAGGTCGCCATACACGGTCATGGCCAATGTGCGCGGAATAGGTGTGGCGGTCATCACCAACACATGCGGGGGTATGGTGTCGTTTTTCTGCCAGAGTTTTGCCCGTTGCGCCACTCCGAAACGGTGCTGCTCGTCGATAATAACCAGCCCCAGTTGTTTAAAGTTAACCGTATCTTCGATTAGGGCATGGGTTCCGATTAGCAGTTGAATTTCGCCATTCAGAAGTTTTTCGTGAATAATGGTTCGTTCGCTAGCTTTGGTTGATCCGGTGAGCAGCGCCAGACCTAAATTCATTCCGCTGGTTATTCGGCTTATGGTTGCAAAATGCTGTTGGGCAAGAATTTCGGTAGGTGCCATCAAACAAGCCTGAAATCCGTTATCGAAAGCCATCAGGGCCGACATGAGCGCCACAAGGGTTTTTCCGCTCCCGACATCGCCCTGCAGGAGGCGGTTCATCTGTATGTTACGACCCATATCTCTGCGGATTTCCTTCAGTACCCTTTTTTGCGCTTCGGTTAACGGAAAGGGTAGGAAATGGTGGTAGAAAGTATTGAAATTGTATCCGATTTCGGTAAACGGATAACCTTTAAACTTATTCTCACGGTTGTGCTTCAGGCTGAGTATTTTAAGCTGAATTACAAATAGTTCCTCAAATTTAAGCCTGAACCTCGCATTTTTCAGGTCGTGGGTTGAAGCAGGTTTGTGGATGTTTAGAAGCGCATCTTCGCGGGGCATCAGTTTGAGCTGGCCGATAAGGTTTTCGGGCAAGGTTTCATTGATTTTACCCTTCACCTTTTCGAGCAGCGCCATCACAATTTTAGGCAGCGTTTTTGACTGGATAAAAGCTTTTTTCATGGCATCGGTGGTATTGTAATATGCCTGAAAAATTCCTGACGGCGACAACGTTATATCTCCTTCGGCTTCAATTTCGGGGTGTACTACGCTAATCCGCTCTCCAAATTCGGATGGTTTGCCAAAAATGGTATAGGTGGTATTCGGTTTAAGATTTTCTTTTTGCCATTTGATTCCCTGGAACCAAATGAGTTCCATCGTTCCGGTTTCATCGGCAAAACGGGCGGTTAGCCTTTGTTTTGGCCCCGTACCGATTAATTCCATCGAAAGTATTTTCCCTTTAACCTGAATGTGGGGCATTTGTGCATGTATTTCGCTAATCTTGTAAAATTTGGTACGGTCAACATATTTGTATGGAAAATAATAGATCAGGTCGCCAAAGGTTTCAATCTTCAGTTCTTTTTTCAGTAATTCGGCCCGTTTTGGCCCAACTCCCGGCAGAAACTTTATATCCTGTTCAAGTATATCCGACATGATGGGCAAAGATAGGAAACTGGATACAAAATTATGGACGATAGAATCAGTATTCTATGCCGAATCGTTTCGGAATAGTTATTTTTATCCCCGAATTTCAAAATAGGGGATTTGTAATTAATGTCGAAAAATCGTACTGATTGAGTAAGTAAAATATCTGGAATGGAAAAATTAATTCATCTCGAAGCAATTGTAAAAAATTATAAAGTAGGTCCATCGATAGTAAGGGCACTCCGTTCGGTAAACCTCGATATTTACAGAGGGGAATATGTGGCAGTGATGGGGGCATCGGGATCGGGAAAATCGACCCTGATGAACATTATAGGATGCCTTGATACACCTACGAGCGGTACCTATATACTTAACGGAAAAGAAGTCAGCAGCATGACCGATAACGAGCTTGCCGAGATCAGGAATAAGGAAATAGGCTTTGTTTTTCAGGTATTTAATCTTTTACCCCGAAACACTGCACTCGAAAATGTGATGCTGCCATTGGTATATGCAGGCGAAAAAAAACATGTTCGGATCGAAAAAGCACTGCGTATGCTCGAAGATGTTGGCCTCGGCGACCGCGTTGAGCACCGTCCAAACGAATTGTCGGGAGGTCAGCGGCAGCGTGTAGCCATTGCGCGCGCGTTGGTAAACAGCCCGTCGCTTATTCTGGCCGATGAGCCCACCGGAAACCTCGATTCAAAAATTTCGGAGGAAATAATGAAATTGTTTGCCGATATCCATCGTAAAGGAAACACTATACTGATGGTAACACACGAAGAAGACATTGCACGTCATGCACACCGGATTATCAGGCTTAAGGATGGTGTTGTGGAATCGGATGTAGCCAATCCTGATCCGATATATTAAAACAAAACCTGAAAAGTTTTGTTATTCGCACACTATGGGATTCAAGATATATACAAAAACAGGCGACGATGGCACAACCGGTCTGGTTGGCGGAAACCGTGTAAAAAAAAGTGACCTTCGTTTGGATGCTTATGGCACCGTCGATGAACTTAACGCATACATTGGCCTGATCCGTTCGATGATCAGTGATCCGTTGATAAAAGATCTGTTGTTCGAAGTTCAGAACAAATTGTTTGTTATCGGGTCGAAACTTGCTTCCGATGAAAAAGGGCTAAAACTAACCGGTAAGCTCGATTGTTCGGGAACGGCCATTTCGAACCTTGAGAAAGCTATCGATAAATTTGAGGAAGAACTCCCCGCATTGCAAAATTTCATCCTCCCCGGAGGGTCACAGTTGGTTAGCTTTTGCCATGTAGCCCGAACCGTATGCCGGCGAGCTGAACGCAGGGTTGTACAACTCGCCGAAATCGTCCAAATCGAAGATTTAATCGTTCAGTACCTTAACCGTTTATCGGATTATCTGTTTGTTTTATCCCGCAAAGTAGCTAAAGATCAAGGTGTTGAAGAGACGAAATGGATTCCTGATTAAATTTTCATTGTTTGGTAGTCCAACTTATAATTTTTACTATATTCGCCGAAATTTTAAGGTTTAGATTACTAACCTCTTAATTATCAGTTACTATGTATTGGACATTAGAGTTAGCATCGAAATTGGAAGACGCCCCCTG
>CAZMDP010000311.1:0-3937 GCA_964565015.1 uncultured Prolixibacteraceae bacterium
ATATCCTTATACAACCGTAGGTTCGAGTTTGCATTGAACTCGGTTTTTCCGTCGGCGCTTGCAAATGCATTTAAATGCAGCTTTTCCTGGCTGTCGGGCTTTTTAAACTCTACATTTATCTGGCCCGAAATTGATTCATACCCGTTTATGACCGAAGAAGCGCCTTTCGAAACCAAAATAGATTCCATCCATGGGCCCGGAATATAGGTCAACCCGAAATTGGTGGCCAATCCCCTGAAGTTGGCAATATTTTCGGTTTGCAGTTGAGAATAGATTCCATCGAGCCCCAATAACCTGATTTGTTTTGCCCCCGAAATAGCGTCATTATAGCTAACATCAACCGAGGGATTGGTTTCGAAACTTTCGGCAAGGTTACAACAGGCTGCTTTGTGCAGTTCTGCTCCTGTTATACGTTCGGTATGTATTGGAGAAATAGTTGACAGATAGGTTCCCCTGTCTTTATGAATTACCGTAACCTCTTCGAGGCTTAGGTTTGGCTCCATAATAACTTCCAACGGGTTTGGACCATGCACATGAATGGTTTGCGTTTCGTAACCCACAAAACTGAAAACCAACATATGCTGTCCTGTTCTTTGCCTCAATGAAAAATTTCCTTCCGCATCGGTAGCCGTTCCCTGCCGTGTGTTTTCCCAATAAACATTAACACCTGGCAAGGGTTGCAAAGTTCCGTTTTCCTTGGCAAAAACTTTTCCTGTAATATTCTGACTAAATAAATAATTGGGGATAAATAACAGTATCGATATATAAAAAATGTATTTCATAGCAACTGAATTTTATAACAAACAGAAATGAAATGAATCACTCTCTCAGATAAAACTCAGGCTATATCGGGGATTTTCGTCTGGCAGATAAAATAGATGTAATGATTTAATGATGGTATTGCAGGAGGCGGATCCTTAAGCCAGGCTACATTTATATTTGTAATTTTTTCAATTTCCGATTGTGCCATTAACAAATCAATCTCCTGAACTTCCTTTACCGGCAATAATTTGGAAATTGAAGCTTTTTCTTCGGTGAATTGGCTTTTAATCTTTAAAAAGTTCACTTCGGGTGAACCACAGCCGCAATCGTGACAGACATCATCTTCCCCGCAACTATTTTCATGGTTTACATCGCCACAGCAATGGTTAAGATCATCAACATGGTGATTAAATAAATGCTTATGGTCATCCAGAATTTCGGAGCAGGTTTCGGGTGGCAGATATAATGTAACCTGATTTTTCCCCGTACAGGAACAGTGTGAATGAATAACAAGAATTCCGGATACCGAAAATAAAAACGGTATCAAAATAAAAAGAGTAATTATGAACCTTGCTGTTTTCACAACTACAAAAGTAGTAAAATGCAGAAATGCATCCTGTTAACAAAAAGTTAAAGAGTTGTTTGCCTTTTATTTCAGTCCGATATATTCGGGTCCCTGGTTAAAAACAATGTCTCGTGGAATTCCGGCTTCCGAAATCCGGTTGAGGTCTTTTTGAAGTTCATCGCGGATAAAACCTTTCTCGCGGATGAGTTGCGATGCCCTTTCATAATCGCCGTCACCCTGTATTTCGAGTACCATTTCGGATAATTTGAGCATTGCCTCGCGCATTTTTTCAAAATTCACCCGATAGGTTCCTGTTACAGCATCCCTTTCAAATGCCCCTTTTTCCTGAAAATAGTAAAACCTGATCATGTTGGCTTTTCCATGCGCAGAAGCGGCACCAAACCTAACCGACCTGAAAATACCCGCCATAAAGGTTACGAAATTATCCATCAGGTCTTTATCAGAAAATTCACCTTGCCGGGTAAGCTCATAAACGCACCATAACCCAAGAATATCTGCCTTACTCTCTTCGATGGAAGTATAAGCATCGCGCAAGGCTTCGCGAACGGTAGCCGACTGGTCGATGGTGCGCCCAAGTCCGAGACCGTGGGCAACCTCGTGGAACATGGTATTTTCAAAAAATGCATCGAATTTTACATGCTTCCTTTGATCTTCGGCAATCAAAAGATCGGCAATCGGTACCAGAATTTTATCGAATTTTGCCTGCATCGAATTTTTAAGTTGCAGTTTTCGGCTTCCTTTCAATTGCTGAACTGTTTCGTCGTTGGGCAGGTTAATGGCAATAGTTTTGCTCCCTGCATTACAATCGCCCGCATAATATATGGCATCATAAACATTCATATCTGAATCGAAGCCCGGAGTTTCGTTTTTGTAAACCTGCGCCACCGGAAGGTTTTTTTGCAAACCGGGCAATAAGGCAGCATATTTTTCGAGGCGTCGGCTCCATTCCTTGTCTTTGATCAGGATAAATGCTTCGTGGGCCGCTTTGTAACCAAACAACTGATCTTCGTAATGCTCAATCGGCCCAACAATAAATTCGATGGTATTGGTTTTCATATCCATCCAGGCCATATCCGAATCAAAATATTGGTCGGTAAGCAATGCATCGGCCCTTTTCAACAAATAATTTTTAAGCCCTTCATCTTCGGCCAAACCGGCTGCCTGCCTTATTAATTCTGATGCACGGGTTACTTCATTGGCAAATGCAACTTGATAAGGTACAATTTTAAGCTGTCCATCGTCACCTCTTTTTACAAGGTTATATAAACCGGTTTTTTCTTCGTTGTCCCATGCTTCAAATTCTTCACGGGTCATATCTTCGGGATAAAAGCGTGCGCCTTTGGGTTTTTCGCCAAAACCTGCCACAAATGGGGCATTGTTGTTAAGGCGCTCCCATGGTCCATAATTGATTTTGAGTAATTTCAGTAAATCCGGGTCAGTTGTTCGATTGAGCAAATCATCTCGATCGCCAAATGCCTGCTTCCAGAAAATATCTTCCATGATATCGGCTGCCTGGAAAAGTAATGGAAGCATTTGCCTTTCCTTTTCGGTAAGCACCGACAGGTCGGTAGTAAGGGTAAACGGCACAAACTCTGCGGCCTTTTGTTTAAGTTGTTCCGGCGAAATCATAAGTTCCAAAGTTTTGCGGCCATTATTTTGAGTACAAGCAACAAAAAAAACAGCCGTAATCAGTATTATTAACCTGTTCATATTCATCGTATTTTTTTTCAAAACTATAAAATAATACATGTATCAAATATGGATGAATATCATAAAAAAGCCGCTCTGATAGAATCAAAGCGGCTTATATAATAAATCCAATATTGATTACATAATCTGTTTAATTGCATCGATCAATTTCTGGGCGTTTGCATTCGATGCATCAAGTTTTTTGGCATTTTCGAGAAGTTCAAGAGCTTTTTTAAATTCGGCGTTGGCTTTATTCACCTCTGCCTTGTAAGCATCGTCTTCTGTTGTCAGAGTACCCTGGTTTACTTTTGTGTTGGCAGCATTCAGTATTTCAGCACCATTCCTGTAAATTTCGTTTCCTTCTGAAACATATACGTTGGCAAGTGCTGAAGCAATTTTCTGATCGGTAGGGTATTTCTGGTTGCCGGCAATCAACGAAGCCCGGTAACCTTCTGAATCGCCCATACGGTTCTGGGCAGCTGCTTTATTGAAGAGAGCATCCTGCGGACGGAAACCAGCTTCATAAGCTTTATCGAAATACTTTACAGTTTCAGCAAACCTTTCGAGGCGGAATGCAAGCACTGCAGCATTAAAACAGAGAGCGCCGTTATCTTCGTCACTGGTTTCAATTGCTTTTTCGAAACTTTCGAGTGCTTTGGCAAAATCCTTCAGTTTATTATAAACCGTTGCTTTATATTCCCACGATTTTGAAACATTAACGCCTGCCTCGATAGCTTTATCGAAATATTTCAGGGCAGCTTCATTTTTATCGGCTTGCATGGCAGCAAAACCAATATTGAAATTTATAGCTGCATCTACCTCAACATCGCCAAGATTCGACATAGCCTTATCGTAAGCCTCAAAAGCTTCGGCATACTGACGGTTTTTCATTGCTTCGTT
>CAZMDP010000312.1:0-3936 GCA_964565015.1 uncultured Prolixibacteraceae bacterium
TTCTGAAAGTCCTCAATCCGCGAATGTTATCAGGTCATCATCAGGGATTGTTACTTACCATGTTTTCCAAAATGATCAGGCCTTCTTCGATTCTCGAAATAGGAACATATACCGGGTATTCGGCTATTTGCCTGGCAAAGGGATTGGCACCCGGGGGAAAACTGGTCACAATTGAATTGAATGACGAACTGGAATCAATTGCTTCGAAATATTTTGCCAAAGCCGGCCTTTCAGAAATAATTGAGCAGCATTTTGGATATGCCCTTGAAATAATTCCCCGGCTGAATGGGCCGTTCGACCTTGTTTTTATCGATGCCGATAAAAGGGAATACTGCCAATATTTCGAAATGGTTTTCGAAAAAGTAGTGCAGGGCGGATGGATTATTGCAGACAATACCCTATGGGATGGAAAAGTGGCCTCCAACGCTGAGCCCGACCAACAAACAGCCGGGATCATCGATTTCAACCGGATGATTGCAGCCGATACAAGGATCGAAAAAGTGATCGTTCCGGTACGCGATGGCTTTACAATAATAAGAAAGAAATAACCATCCGGTATTGTAAAAAAAAATTACCCTACCCGGCTTTTCATGGTTAATTTCCGTTTTCTGTTCCTCTGCTTTGGTTTTACGGTTTTCTTTCTGCTGATCTCCGAAATGCCTGAAATAAATTGACTTTCGTTTTGTTCCTTTGATTTTCCTGTTTCCAGATCGGGTTTTATCCCCTTTTTATTATCCTGAATGAACTGCCTTACCTGATCCAATGAAAGTTGCCACGATTTTTCCATACCGTTGAGGTTTACCACGTACCAGATAACTTTTGCCAGGTAATCGGTCTTAAACGGCTTTGCCACCCCCTGTGCAGTTTCGAGCACCAACAACTCTTTGGGGAATTCCTTTCCGGCTTCAATGTAAGCATCGAGTTCATACAACAGGCAACATTTCAGTTTGCCGCACTGTCCTGCCATTTTTTGTGCCGAAGCCGATAAACCCTGATATGCCAGTGCATCCATCGGAACAGTGGTAAGTTCGGTGCGCCACGAAGAACAGCAAAGCTCCCTGCCGCACGATCCGATTCCGCCAACACGGCCGGCTTCCTGGCGGGCACCTATCTGCTTCATTTCAATTCGGAGGTTGAATTCACGGGCATAATCTTTAATCAGTTGCCTGAAATCGACCCGGGCATCGGCTATATAATAAAATATTGCCTTTCGGTTATCGGCCATAACCTCCACATCGCCAATTTTCATTTCAAGGCCAAGGCTGGCGGCTAATTGCCTCGATCGGATAAGCAAATCCTTTTCCCTCGAGCGGGCAGCCATCAAGCCTTCTAAGTCCCTCCAGGTGGCCAATCGGTAAATTGTTCCGATTTGATACCGTTCAGGGTGGTTTACCTTTCGTTGGTATTGTTTGTCGGCCAGATAACCGGTGAGCGAAACCTCGCCCACATCGTGCCCGGGAGTTGCCGACACTACCACCTTGTCGCCCCGTTTCAGGGGAATTTTCAGGTGGTTCCTGAAGAATTCCTTGCGGGTCGATTTAAACTTCACCTCAACAATATCGTAGATATCCGATGTATCAGGCAGTTCGCTCAGCCAGTCGAACCTGTCAGAGTTTGAATAAGATGGGTAAGTATCTTTAAATGAACATGTTTCGCAACTCATAATATTACTGATGTTGGCAGCATCTTCGAAATGCTGTATAGATGAAAAAAATAAAGGACAAAAATATATTTTATTTGACATTGTGCAATTTGTTGAAAAAAATTAGCAACTCCCTTTCGCCACTTTTACCAGAGCACTTTCAAACTCCTATCTTTGTTCACCGTTTATGGGGAGCAATGCAAAATATGTTGAAACGCCTCTGATGAAGCAATACTATGCTATCAAGGCAAAACATCCTGACGCCGTTTTGTTGTTCAGGGTTGGCGATTTTTATGAAACTTTTGGCGACGATGCCATTAAAACTGCCGAAATTCTTGGCATAACCCTTACGCGCAGGGCCAATGGAGCCGCCAGTTTTGTCGAACTTGCCGGATTTCCGCACCATGCACTCGATACCTATCTTCCCAAACTGGTAAGGGCGGGACAAAGGGTGGCCATCTGTGAACAACTCGAAGATACCAAACTGGCCAAAACCATTGTAAAACGTGGCATTACCGAACTTGTTACACCAGGTGTTTCCATCAACGATAATATCCTCGAAAACAAGGAGAATAATTTTCTTGCGTCGGTCCATTTCGATAAAAAACTTGCCGGAGTAGCCTTTCTCGATATTTCAACCGGTGAATTTCTCACCGCTCAGGGATCATTTGAATACGTTGATAAACTGCTTAGTTCGTTCCAGCCCAAAGAGGTTTTATACCAAAGGGGGCGTTCGCAGGAGTTTACCGAATATTTCGGGACAAAATATTATACCTATAACCTCGATGACTGGATTTATACCGAAGATGCAGCTTTCGACCGCCTAACCCGTCATTTTCAGGTAAAATCGATGAAGGGATTTGGTATCGATAACCTACCGTTGGGGATTATTGCATCGGGTGCTATTCTGCATTACCTCGACCTCACTCAGCACAAGCAGGTTCAGCACATCAGCAACCTTAGCCGTATCGAAGAAGAGCATTACGTTTGGCTTGACAGGTTTACCATTCGCAACCTCGAACTATTCAGTACCCTTTACGAAGGAGCCAAATCGTTGCTGCAGGTTATCGACCGAACCATATCGCCCATGGGTTCGCGTATGCTCAGGCGATGGATTGCCCTTCCGCTGAAAGAAGTTGGTCCGATTAACGAACGCCTCGATGTTGTTGATATTCTTATAAAAGATCACTCGCTCAAAGAGAACCTCGAAGAGCATTTGAGGCTGATTGGCGACCTGGAAAGGCTTATTTCGAAAGTTGCCGTGGGGCGTATTAATCCGCGCGAAACCCTTCAGGTAAAGAATGCACTGAATGCAATTGTACCTATCAGGCAGGCATGTGCCTCCTCTTCAAACGCAACACTGAAGAGATTTGCCGAACAACTGAACCCTTGCGATACCATAAGGGAAAGGATACAGCGTGAGCTCACCGCAGACCCGCCGGTAATGATCACCCGGGGGAAAGTAATTGCAAAGGATGTATAGCCCGAACTCGACGAATTGAGGGAATTGGCCTATTCAGGGAAAGATTACCTTGCCCGTATGCAGAAACGACTGAGCGATCAATATGGAATATCCTCCCTGAAAATAAGTTTTAATAATGTGTTCGGGTACTATATCGAAGTGCGTAATACACACAAGGATAAGGTTCCTCCGGGTTGGGTGAGGAAGCAGACCCTTGTCGGGGCCGAAAGGTATATTACCGAAGAGCTGAAGGAATATGAAACAAAAATACTGGGCGCCGAAGAAAAAATACAGGAACTTGAAACCCGGCTGTTTAACGAACTGGTGTATGCACTTTCGGAATATATTCAGGCTATTCAGCTGAACGCAAATATTCTGGCGCGCATCGATTGCCTGCTGTCGTTTGCAACCTGTGCCACCGAATATGGTTATTCGCGCCCCGAAGTTAACGACGATACGCAAATCGATATTAAAGAGGGCCGTCATCCTGTTATCGAACGGCACCTGCCCATAGGCGAATCGTATATTGCCAACGATATCCTGCTAAACCAGGACGACCAGCAGATAATTATTATAACTGGACCCAACATGGCTGGTAAGTCGGCCTTGCTCAGGCAGACAGCCCTCATTGTATTGCTTGCACAAATGGGGAGTTTTGTGCCGGCAAAATCGGCAAAAATTGGAATTGTGGATAAGATATTCACCCGCGTTGGGGCTTCCGACAATATTTCGTTGGGCGAATCAACCTTTATGGTCGAAATGAACGAAGCCGCCAGTATCCTGAACAACGTTTCGAACCGAAGCCTTATATTGCTCGACGAACTTGGACGGG
>CAZMDP010000313.1:0-3935 GCA_964565015.1 uncultured Prolixibacteraceae bacterium
CTGTAGATAATATTCCAGCTCCGGTAGCCAATACTGCTGATGTTATAAAAAATTCTCGTCTATCCTGGTTCATTTTCTTTTTTTTCTGCTAATTTACAGGAATGATTTCGAATATTCATCGGTTTGTAAATATTTTATAAAGTTCAGAATCTTTTTAAAAGACCGTAGCAATATCCAATTAACTTATTCACTCTCAACCTTAATTGGTATGGGCTTAGTTTGTTCGCCTGCATAAATCGATATTTGCTGAACAGGAATTTCAATTCCTTCCTGGGCAAAAGTTTCTTTTATGGCCAGAAATACCGAATTTTTAACTTTTAAAAAATTTTCTCTTTCGTGCCATACCGCAAAAGTTAATTCAATTCCGTTTGTGCCGAAATTTTGCAGAATAATTAATGGTTCGGGTTCATCCAAAATAAGTGGATTATTCGCTGCAATGGCTTCCAATAAAGTTTTTACCTTCTGTAAATCTTCTTTATAAGCGACTATGATTGATATATCCATACGCCTGATGGGGAATTTTGTAACATTTATGAGTTCGGTACTGATAACCGTTTGATTAGGGATACGAATTAAAAGGTTGTCGAAAGTTTTGATTTTGATTGATAAAAGGTCGATTGAATAAACTTTGCCCGATTTGTCGCCTATACGGACTACATCTCCAATCTCGAAAGATTTTTCGGATATCAGGAACAGCCCGCTTATAATGTTTCCCAGGCTGGTTTGCGATGCAACCCCTATTACTATACCCAGAATACCAGCTGCACCAAAAAGGGCGGTTAGGTCAACATCTAACATTCTGAAAATTATAAAGGCCAGAACAACAAGACCAGTATAAACTATTCCCCGATTTACAATCAGTCTCGATTGCTTAGTCATTTTCCGGGTGATGGTTGATCGGACCAGGTAGGCAAGACCGTAAATTATGAATATCCCGATAGCCAATACGATGGCTATCCGTATTATTTTGTCAACCAGTTCGGTTGAAACAGAAATCCCTAAATCCATAATCAAAACTGATAAATATTTTTAATGAAATGAAAATTAATCTTTAACAACGATTTATTTCCTGAAACACGAGGCTGTGCAATTTGCCTGAAATGATCGCCATGAACCGAATTGTTGAGGGAATAGGTGGCACTGCTGATCTGTTCCTTTCCTTTATATTCAATATCGGTCAGGCTTGTCATGATTTGGTTTTCCACAGAAACAAGAGCAAGATTGTCGACCCTTATAATAAACCGCTGAATTTCGAGCATGGTATTCGAATGGTTGCTGATGTTGACCGGACAAATTGCTTCCCAGGGTTTTGCATTAAGCAGCGAAATGTCTTTCTGGTAATAATTCCCTAAGGCAAAAGCAGGTTCACCATCGTCAGGCTCGCCAAACCATGTGTCCGACAATCTGAAAAGCGGATACTCGGTAATAAAGTTTTCGGCCGAAAATTCTGACCTGTAAAATTGCAACCATAGGGGTATCTTAACGAAAAACCTCATGCTCTGACCCTGCAAAATTCGTATTCCACTGTTCTTTAACACTACAGGTTTGGGTGGCAATGCTGGCATTATTAATAAGCGATCATCTTTTCCGGTTTGAAATAATGCACTTTCGCTAACCTGAAAAACAGAATTATTTTCCCGGACATCCACATCAGCAAAATCGGAAAGCACATTCTCAACTTTAAACCCCCACCCCATCGAAATCCGTCTTACCTGTAAATGTAAGCTCCCGGCATGTATATCAATTCCATGCCCATTGCTTATCTTATATAATTGGCAAATCTTTTCAAGGCTCATCATTATCTGTTTTTACATCAAAAATACAACAATTAGTTTCGTATAAACTGTTAAAATTCTTTCAAAAAAAATGTAACCCGATGTAATGAATCACAGGTTAATACGTCATACCTTTGAAAGAAACAGAAAAAACAGAAATAAAGTCCGATGCAAACCATTGAATTTAAGTTAAGAATTATACCATTGAGCAATAAATTGTTACGATTTGCCGGACAGATATTGAAAAATAATGTAGAGGCACAGGATGTTGTACAGGATACTTTTCTGAAACTATGGGACCGAAAAGATGACCTGGATAAAATTGATAACATGGATGCGTTTGCCATGCGGATGGTCAGAAACCGATGTTTAGACCTTTTAAGGGCCCGCCAAAAACTTAGGGTTGGAGATGAGGAGTTATGGCTGAAAAAAGAAGAAACAATTGAATATGACCAGGTTGAAATGGGTGATACAACCAACAGGATTAAAATGATGGTTGGCAAATTGCCCGAGCAACAGCAAACAGTGATGTACCTTAGAGATTTTGAATACAAAGAATACGATGAAATTGAAGAAGTTACAGGTTTGAATGCCAATGCAATACGGGTTAATCTGTCGAGGGCGAGAAAGAAAGTAAGGGATGAATTATTAAAAACATGGAAAAATGAAACAGAACGAAATAAAAATATTGCTGGAGAAATATTTTGAAGCTGAAACATCGCTCAAGGAAGAGCAGATATTGAGGGAGTTTTTCCAAAATAAAAAAATTGACCCTGAACTGGAACCTTACAAAGCGTTCTTTACGGAAATGTCATCGTTATCGGAAAAAACTGAAAGTCCCGAATTCGAAAAATCGGTAATGGAGCATATACTAAAGCATGAAACTGAGTCGAAAAGCCGCTACCGTTCCATTTGGCTGAAGATTACGGGAATTGCCGCATCGCTTCTTATTGCAATGGGAGGATTTTTGTACCACCAGAATCAGCAAAACGTAATTACCGACAGTTTCAGTAATCCGGAAGAAGCCCTTGCTTACGCACAGGAAACACTGAACTTTATTTCGGAAAAATACAATATGGGGATGGCACATCTTCAACCGGTCCAGATGTTGAACCATGCTGTTCAGCCACTCGAAAGCAGCTTACAAACCATACAAAAAGGATTGGAAACAATTAATTACACAGAAATAATAACAGAATAGAATTATGAAACGACTATTAATTATTTTGGTATTGCTGGCGCCGCTTGCGCTGGCTGCCCAGAAAAGCCCGATCGACAAATTGTTCGATAAGTATGCCAACCAGAAAGGTTTCACAACCGTCAACATTTCGGGTAAATTACTTGGTATGGCAGGCAAGCTCGATACAGCAAATCCGGCTACCAACGAAATGCTGAAAAATCTGTCAGGAATCAGGATCCTTTCGGTTGACGACAGATCCCTGAACAGTAAACTCGACTTCTATAAAGAACTGGAGAATGATGGCTTCTTTAAAAACCATACCTACGAAGTATTGATGGAAGTAACAAACAGCGAGGAAGTGGTAAGGTTTTTTGCCCGCGATGCAGGTGGCGGAAAATATTCGGAACTCCTTCTGGTGGTTGGGGGAAACAATAATTCATTAATCAGTATCAGAGGTTTGATCGATCCTGAAAACATTGGCAAAATTACCGGTGCACTCAACGTTAATTATTGATTGGAGAGATAACTACATTAAACCTGAAAAACCGGTCGTTTAATACGGCCGGTTTTTTCATTTTCAGACGAAAACTTTATTGGTGGATATTTATTAACTTGGGAGCGTTTTACCCGACTGCTATAAATTATTAAACCAAAGAATATGAATGAAACCAACCGTAGAAATTTTATCAAAACGGCAGCATTAGGGGGATTGAGTACGGCATTCCTTTTTAAAACAAATAATGTTGCTGCAGAGGTTGAATATTTAACCCAGAACGTAAACAGGAACTCGTCGCCAACAGAACTTAAAATCACCGATTTACGGGTTGCCAATACCAAAGACGGACCGATTTTAAAACTTTACACGAACCAGGATATTTACGGGTTGGGCGAAGTTCGCGATATTGCCGATCCGCGCTATGCACTGATCCTGAAGAGCCGCCTCATCGGACGAAACCCTTGCAATGTGGAGCAGATATTCA
>CAZMDP010000314.1:0-3934 GCA_964565015.1 uncultured Prolixibacteraceae bacterium
CTTATCTCAAATAAGGGTGCTTCCGATTTTCAGTTTTTACAGGATGTTCCTTCAGGTGATTTTCTTTTCAAAAAAGTGTTGAAAACCTCGCAGCAGTGGGGTACGCCAGATAATATGATGTTCGTGGTTGGGGCAACAAAAGCCGAAAAACTGGAAGATATCAGGCAGATTGTTCCCGATCATTTTCTGCTTGTTCCGGGTGTGGGCGCCCAGGGGGGTAGCCTTGCCGAGGTTGCCCGGTATGGCATGAACGACAAATGTGGATTGCTGGTTAACTCGTCAAGGGCAATAATTTACGCATCGGATGGAATGGACTTTGCACAGCGTGCCCGCGATGAGGCCATGAACGTGCAGGTGGATATGGAGGAATTACTGCTCGAAGCAGATCTCCTTTAATTCTATCTATCCATATCCTCTAAATATTTTTCAGCCACGGTGTGGTAGCTTGCCCGTTTATCGGCCGGCATTTTATCGAAGCTTTTTACAAGCATGTTAAGGCGTGGATTTTTTACAAAGAAAGAGCGGTGAACATCAATAAACCGCCAGAACAGGGCATCCCATATTGTTTGCCATTCGCCTTTTGGGAAATCGCCCATTTTCATCAGGTAGTTGCTCCCGCTGATGTATGGTTTGGTTGCCATCATACCCCCGTCGGCAAACTGGCTCATGCCATACACATTGGGCACCATTACCCAGTCGTATGCATCTATGAAAAGCTCCATAAACCAGCGGTAAACCTCGTCGGGATCGAATTCGCACAACAACATGAAGTTGCCTAACACCATAAGCCTTTCTATGTGGTGGTAATAACCGGTTTCCAAAACTTTTTTTACAGTTACGTCAACCGGAACGATGCCGGTGGTTCCACTGTAAAACGATGCAGGAATTTTCCTTTTGAAATTCCAGAAATTCCATGTACGTTGCCTGCTTCCTGCAAATTCGTAAACTCCCCTGATAAACTCAGGCCAGCCAATTATCTGTCTGATAAATCCTTCTGATGAAGAAAGCGGAATGCGGTTTTTTCCTGTAAAGTCCAAAACCTCACGGATAATTTCTCCAGGGGTAATCAACCCAATATTGAGCATTGAGGTTAACACACTGTGGTGTAAAATCATTTGGTTGGTTACTATGGCATCTTCATAAGGGCCAAACGCTGCATGTCGGGTTTCGAGAAATTGTTGCAGCCATTGCCGCGCTTCGTCAAATCCGGTAGGGTATAGGGGTTCCTGATTTAACGTTCCGGGATTTTTGGGAAAATGTTTGTTTGCATAAGCTACAGCCTCGTTATGAAACTGATCAGTATCAGGGAAAACAATGGGAGGTGGAATTTTCCCCAAAGGATATTTTTTACGGTTTTCGGTATCGAAACTCCATTTTCCACCCAATGGACCTCCGTCGTCTTCAATCAGAATGCGGTGTTTTCTTCGTTGTTCAATATAAAAGGAGGTCTGAAAAAAACGTTTCTGCCCGCTTTTGAAATAGCTGCTCAAATCATTGTCTGTGTTGATGAACATTGGAGATGCATATCTCTTTAATTTCATTTCAGATAATTCCGCAGCTCGTATGAACCTTTTTTCAAGCCAGTTGTCAACCGGATCAATAAAGTTTATCAAGGTAAATCCTTCTTTTTTTAGCTTTGGAATCAACTTTCTAATATCGCATATTTCCTCTGTTGCATCGACATACATTACCTATATGCCCCGATTTTCCAAAAATTGCTGATTCCGTTTCATTGTGGCCCTGTGAAAGGCAATTTTTCTTTTGTGAAAATTGTATTGTTTGAAATACAGGTATTCCTCAACCAGACAAACCGGACACTCGTTATTCACAACCGGATTTATTTCGAAAAGCTGATTGGGAAACAACAGCGAAATCCCTCTCATGTTCATGTAATAATGTATTGATACTATACCAACCCGACAGCAGACGCTGATCCACTTTTGTGGTAATTCTCACGGTATTCTCTTGGGGTAAGGCCTGTAATTTGCTTAAAGGTCCGGTTAAAATTCGACAGATTGTTGAACCCTGTTTCGTAGCATACCTGCGATACCTGCATATTTCCTTTCATCAGTAATTTGCAGGCAAACCCAATCCGGAGTTCGTTCAAATAAACCGAAAGGCTTTTTCCGGTTTTCTCCTTAAAGTAGCGGCAAAATGCAGTTGGGTGCATTCCGGCAATGTCAGCCACTTCCTGTAGGGTTATTTCATTCTGATAGTTGTAGGTCAGGAAACGGGTAATTTTTTCGAGCCGGTTGTCTGATATTACATGATTGCCAGGCTTGTAAGCTTCGCTGGCTAAAAGTTTATAATTCGTGTTCAGCGACATTTCATAGAGGATTTCGGTAAATCGCATTAACTGTTTAAAACCTTTTAAATGAAGTAGCTTCAATAGCTTTTTACCGATTTCATCTGATTCGGGCTGAAAAAACCGAATCCCTTTTTCCGATCGGGCCAAAAGGTTTTTAATGGTGTGAAACTCAGGATAGGTATCGATCTGAGGTCTCATGAAGTCATTCGGAAAATGCACGACAATTCTTTTTGCATGCATTTCGGGATCTCCCTGATAATATTCATCATCGTTCCTCCAGTAGTGGGGCAGGTTCCCGGCCATCATTACCAGTTCGCCAGGGCTGAATGGCTCAATGCTGTCAGCAACATATCGGGTTCCTGTACTTTCAAGCATATACAGGATTTCATACTCTTTATGGAAATGCCAGGGGTAAGTGAAAAACGGAATCTCCCCCCATTTTATTTTCAGGGTCGATTTGCCCATTACATCGATATGTTCGTTCATGATTTTCATAACCGAGTCATTAAAATGGTAAAGGTAAAAATAGTATTATTTTTCGCTAATCACGTATTAATACTGAATAGTTAATATTCCTAAATTTGATGTTGTTGTTGTTTTCATCATTCCAATCAAGTCCTGATTGATTGAGACAAAGAGTAACTATTAAACTAATCAGATTATCAATATGAAGGTACAACTTTGGACTGCACTCCTCGAAATTCTTGATGGCAGAATACCTTCGCCACCTCCTGTCGGGTTTATAATTGATAGCCCCTGGCTGCCTGGATGGAGTGGTATATCAACCCTCCAATATTATTCATCTGAGAAACTCTGGTTCGAAGCCAATATGAAGGCATTAACAACCTTCCCTGATGTTATTTTTCTTCCTGGCTTCTGGTCCGAATTCGGCATGTGTACAGAGCCATCGGCCTTTGGGGCCAAAACCATCTGGACCGCACATGCTTTACCTCATGCCGATCATATAATATCGGATATTTCGGAGGTTGACAAGGTTTCCGAACCCAATCCAAAAACCGACGGGTTGTTACCATTTGTAATACAAAGATTGCTGAATTATGAGCCCGAAATCAGAAAAGCAGGTTGCGAAATAAAGTTTGCTGTTGCCCGCGGGCCGCTAAATATTGCCTCTTTTCTGCTAGGAACTACCGAACTGATAATGGCTATGATGATGGACTCCGAAGCTACCCATCGCCTGCTCGAAAAAATTACCAGTTTCACAGTAAACTGGCTTCAATACCAAAAAGAAACCTTTCCGACTATTGAAGGTATCCTTCTACTCGACGACATAGTTGGTTTTGTTGGCGACGACGAGTGCCGCGATTATGCGGTACCTTACCTGAAGAGGATTTTTGCAGCATTCGACAGTAAAGTTCGCATGTTTCACAACGACGCGCAGGGGTTAATCAGTACTCCTTACCTGAAAGAAATCGGGGTTAACCTGTTCAATTTCAGCTTTGAACATTCAATGCAGGAAATACGCGACCTGGTAGGGCCCGAAATAACTTTGCTCGGAAACCTTCCTCCCCGCGATATGATGGCTGCCGGAACTCCGGCTGAGGTATATGCTGCCACGCTTGACATGTACAATTCGATAGAAGATAAACAGAGAATTCTCTGGTCGGT
>CAZMDP010000315.1:0-3931 GCA_964565015.1 uncultured Prolixibacteraceae bacterium
ATCCGGATTATTGCATATTACGATTCATTGTAAATATTTGAAATTCAATGGACAAAACATTAGCCAAACAGCGTATTGAAACGCTTCGCAATGAACTTAACGAGCACAATTACCGCTACTATGTATTATCGGCCCCAATCATAAGCGACTACGATTTTGATTTGAAAATGAGGGAATTGGAGGAACTTGAAAAGGCCTTTCCTGAATTTTACGATGCCACCTCTCCCACCCAACGGGTTGGCAGCGATAGAAACCTCGAATTTGTTCAGGTTAAACACCGCTATCCGATGTTATCGCTTACAAATGCCTATTCGTTCGGCGAACTTCGGGATTTTGACCAGCGAATCCGTAAAGAGCTCGAGGCCGATTTTGAATACGTGTGCGAACTGAAATTCGATGGTACTTCCATTTCACTGACTTATGAAAAAGGTATATTGGTTCAGGCGGTTACAAGGGGCGATGGTGAAACGGGCGACGACGTTACAGCCAATGTAAAAACAATAGCATCGGTACCATTAAAGCTGAGGGGTAAGCATTATCCCGAATCGTTCGAAATTCGTGGCGAAATAGTAATGCCATTTAAAGTTTTTGATGAACTTAACCAACAACGCGAAGAAAACGGCGAGCCCTTGTTTGCCAATCCGCGCAATGCTGCTTCGGGAACCCTGAAACTGCAAAACTCTTCTATTGTAGCTTCACGCAGGCTCGATGCATATTTCTATGCGCTTTTGGGTGATCCTTCGTTGCAGGTTTCACATTTCGAAAACCTCACCAAGGCACGTGAATGGGGTTTTAAGGTATCGGAACACATCCGCCTGTGTCACAGCCTTAACGAAGTTGCTGAATACCTGAATTATTGGGAAAACGAGAGGTATAACCTGCCGGTTGCTACCGACGGCGTTGTAATTAAGGTAAATTCACTGACGCAGCAGGAGATACTTGGGTTTACCGCTAAATCGCCGAGATGGGCGCTGGCCTATAAATTCAAAGCCGAACAGGCTGTAACTACCTTAGAATCGGTTTCCTACCAGGTTGGCCGAACGGGGGCCGTAACGCCGGTTGCAAACCTTGAACCGGTACAACTGGCCGGTACCAGGGTAAAAAGGGCCTCCCTGCACAATGCCGACATAATCGCTTCGCTCGACCTGCATTATGGCGACAAGGTCTTCGTTGAAAAGGGCGGGGAAATAATCCCAAAAATTGTCGGTGTTGATAAAAGCCAGCGACATCCAATGGCTCAACCCGTAAAATTTATCGAAAAGTGCCCCGAGTGTGGGGCAACACTGTTTCGTAACGAAGGCGAAGCGGCCTTTTATTGCCCGAACGATACCGGATGTCCGCCTCAGATCAAAGGAAAAATCGAGCATTTTATACACCGGAAGGCCATGAATATTGACGGTTTGGGGAGCGAAACGGTTGAATTGCTTTACCAGAAGGGTTTAATACACAACGTGGCCGATTTATATGAACTCAAAGCTGAACAAATTATTCCCCTCGAAAGATTGGGCGAAAAATCGGCCAAACGAATTTTGAAAAGTATTGAAAATTCTAAATCGGTCCCTTTCAACCGGGTTTTGTTTGCCTTGGGCATCCGCTTCGTGGGTGAAACTGTGGCCAAAAGCCTTGCAGGAGCTGCCGGAAATATCGATAAGCTTATGAACATGGGCATCGATGAACTGACAGCCATCAACGAAATTGGTGAACGAATTGCAACGAGCGTAACTGAATATTTTTCAAATCCCGCTCACTTGCAGTTAATTGAAAGGCTAAAAAAACATGGTCTCCAATTCGAAATGAACGTTTCGGGTGCAGAAAATAAGAGTAACAAACTTAACGGGTTGAATTTTGTAATTTCGGGCACTTTCAACCTTCACAGTCGCGATGAAATAAAACAACTCATCGAAGTTAACGGGGGAAAAAATGTTTCTTCAATTTCAAAAAATACTAATTTTATCGTGGCCGGCGAAAACATGGGCCCATCAAAACTCGAAAAGGCAAAGCAGCTTAAAATTCCAATAATTTCGGAAGAGGAGTTTTTAAAGATGATTTTGTGAGCATAGAAGAGATCAGAGGTCAGACATCAGAGATCAGACATCAGAGATCAGAGATCAGACATTTGAATTTAGACGAAAAAGCATATAAAAGTATTAAGCCCGATTAAACGGAATAAAAACAAATGAATATGGATAAAACGGATCAAACCAACTGGAAAAAACTGATTATTACTATATTGAGAGTAGCTATCGGCTGGCATTTTTTATTCGAAGGCCTTTCAAAAATAATGGCCGGAAATTGGACAGCTTATGGATATCTGGCCAATACATCAGGGTTTTTATCGGGGTTTTACCATTTTCTGGCATCTTCGCCGGCTTTGCTGAAAATAGTCGACTTGTTCAACATGTATGGCCTAACCCTGATAGGACTGGCCCTTTTTACCGGGTTTGCCATCCGCTATGCAGCTGCGGCTGGTATTGCATTACTAACACTTTATTATTTCGCTTACCCGCCATTTGGCTCCGCCATTTTCAGGCCTGCCGAAGGCCAATTATACATTGTTGACAAGAATTTTATCGAGGCGGCTGCATTACTTTATCTCTTGTTCAGTAATGATAAAGGTTATGGCATCGACACCATTTGTAAGTGGATTGTTGTGAATAAAAAGGCGATTCACGAAAATCCAGGAACGGCAACGGTCAGTTCGAGGCGCGAAGCACTGAAAAACCTGGCCACCATACCGGTGCTGGGCGTTTTGGGTGCAGGTGCATTCAATATGCAACGCAAATATGGCGTTGACGTTATGTCGGGGGCAACTATCCAACTAAGGTCGGGCGCTCTTGCCGAACTTAAAGGGACGCTTCCGAAAGGGAAGATCGGCACTCACGAAATCAGCCGTTTGGTTATGGGCGGGAACCTGATTGGCGGCTGGGCACATGCCCGCGACCTTATTTACGCCCCCTCGCTTTTTAAAGCATACAACACCGAGAAGAAAATTTACGAAACCCTGATGCTGTGCGAAAATGCCGGGATAAACACCATAAATATCGGCTTTCCTACATGTCAGGTAATGGCCAAATACAAAAAAATTGCCAGCAGCAACATCAAGGTAATTTCGCAGGTTGCGCCCAATATGAACAACGGCGATTTATACGAACAAATCAACAAAGCCATCGATTTTGGGGTTGACATCCTTCAGGTACAGGGCAACTGGTGCGATTGGCTGGTAAGAGACAACAACCTCGACGTGATTGTGAAAATGATGGACCGTATCCGCAGCCAGGGTTTCATAGCTGGTCTGGGAGCGCATACCATCGATGCCCTGATAGTTTGCGAACAAAACGGAATAATACCCGACTATTACATGAAAACCATGCACCACGATAATTACTGGTCGGCACACCCGCGCGAAAACAGGTTTGCATTTGAAGTGGATGGAAAGAAACATACTGATCATAATATGTTCCACGACAATTGCTTCTGTCCGTTCCCCGACCGCACGGTTGAATTTGTGAACCGTACTAAGGTTCCGGTTATGGGCTTCAAGGTATTGGCAGCTGGAGCTATTACTCCCGAAGATGGTTTCAGGTGGGCATTCGAAAACGGCGCCGATTTTATTTGCGTTGGGATGTTCGATTTTCAGGTAATTGACGATGTAAACATTACCATCGATATCCTGAATAACTTACCCAATCGCCAGAGGCATTGGTTTGCCTGAAAAGATTTGCATGAATTTGCCCCGATCGTTATTTTTGCCTCCGCAGGAATTTTTTATACCCGATGAAGAAAAGAATATTATTTGTCTGCTCAGGAAATATTTGCCGCTCCCCATCGGCCGAAGCAATCTTTCAAAATCTTGTTGTGAACAAAGGGCTTGAATGGCAATTTGAAATTGATTCGGCGGGCACAGGGCCATGGCATGTTGGTGAACCTGCCG
>CAZMDP010000316.1:0-3927 GCA_964565015.1 uncultured Prolixibacteraceae bacterium
CTCTGGCCATTGCCCAAATACCGCGAATTGCTGTTTATAAGGTAAGATTATGCATCTCATTCAGAAGTTAATAGGTTGAAGGGCTCTTTTTAAGAGCCTTTCACTTTTTTTTCACTGCTATACTAAGTAAACCCTCAATACGTTTATACTTTTTAAAATCTGGAAATAAAATATACTTTTACTTCCCGAATTTCGGATTTATATGAGAGTACTCAACTGGATTACCATACTACTGATTTTTATTGTATTAGCCTCTTGTTCTACGACCAAGTTAGGTCGTGTGGCGCAATCATCGCAGGAAATTGGAGAATATTACAAAGCCATTGAAAAATACCGTAAAGCCAACCGTAAGGAAAAAGACCGTGAAAAACGCATGGAATATTCGTATGCCATAGCCGAATGTTACCGGCATATAGGTCAATATGAAATGGCAGCGCTTTATTACCGGAATACCATCCGCCGAAGCCATCCCGATCCGAAAGCTTTGCTTTGGTATGCCGAAATGCTCAGGGCTACACAGAAGTACGAAGAAGCAATTGAAAACTACCGGCTATACCTCGAACAATCGCCGGGCGACCAGCGCGCCTTAAACGGCATTGAATCAATTAGGCTTACACAGCAATGGATAGCCAACCCAACAAAACACATCATCAATCCGGTAAAAGAACTGAACTCACGCGAAAGCGATTACAGTCCGGTTTATGTGGGTGGACGCGATAATGAAGTGATATTCACTTCGACACGTAAAGCATCGACCGGAAAACGGCGGAGTATGATAACCGGACAAACCTATGCCGATTTGTGGCGTTCGCAATTTAACGTGCAAAGACAGAAATGGGGCGAACCTCAACTTATCGATCAGTTACAGATAGTGAATACAGCCGCTGAAGAAGGTGCAGCAACCCTATCGGGTATTGGCGACCAGATGATTTTTACCCGGTGTGTTTATGACAAGACCCGCAATTCGCCCCCTCAGGTTTACACTACTTCGCAGGTACGCGGAAGCTGGGCCGAGCCCAACCTGCTCGATATACTTGGTGATTCAGTTATGGTGGCACATCCGGCCTTATCGCCCGATGGAAATTTTCTATATTTCGTTTCCGATGCGCCGGGCGGTGAGGGAGGAAAAGATATCTGGGTAGCTGAAAAAACCGGAGGCTTTTTTAAAAGTCCGGTTAATCTCGGGCCCGAGATCAATACCCCGGGCGACGAAATGTTCCCCTACGTAAGAGATAACGGCGAACTTTATTTTTCGTCGAATTATCATCCCGGTATGGGCGGCTTCGACATTTTCAGGGCTGTAAAGGGCGATGACGGCAAATGGACCGTTGAAAATATGGGCTATCCGGTTAATTCGGCAGGCGACGATTTTGGGATTGCCTTTATTGATGGCCGCAACGAGGGTATGTTTTCTTCGAACCGAAAAGGTTCCCGAAGCGACGATATCTATTCATTTTTTGTACCGCCAACCATTTTCCAACTGGCAGGACAGGTTTTCAACAAAGAGTCGAAATTGCCCATGGATGGTGTAGCCGTCAGGATTATAGGCATCGACGGCACCAATTTACGCATGAGTACACAAAACGGCAAATTCCAGATGAGGCTTCAACCCGGAACGGAATACATTGTGGCCGGTTACCGCGAAGGCTTCCTGATCGACAAATCGTCGCTTACTACCGAAGGATTGACCGATAGCAAAGACTTCAGGGTTGAATTGTTCCTCACCCCAATTGATAATCCGATAAAACTGGATAATATAAATTATGCTTTTGGTAGCGCCGATTTATTGCCTGAATCAATCGTAGCGCTCGACACCCTTATTAACCTGCTTGTTGCCAACCCGACCATTACTATTGAGCTTATGGCACATACCGACCATGTGGGCAGCGAGCAGTTTAACTTTGAGCTTTCGCAACGAAGGGCACAAAGCGTGGTAAATTACCTTATCGAAAAAGGGATTAGCCCACAACGACTGGTGGCAAAAGGTTACGGCGAAACCTGGCCCAAAACCGTTACCCGCGAAATTGCGGCACAATACGATTTTCTGAAACGTGGTGATGTCCTTACTGAAGATTTTATAATGAAACTTCCTACCGAAGAACAACGGCAAATTGCTCAGGGGCTAAACCGAAGAACTGAATTCAGGGTACTCAGAACCGATTACATTGAAAAGTTCTCGGCCGATCCACAACGATAATCACATCCGGATTATTTTATTTCCGACATGGCATTTTAAACAACGTTTCTCCGCACAATACCGGTTTTTTAGTTGCAACAATGCCTGAGTTTCAAAAGCGGACTGGGGCCTTACGCCCAAGGATTCCCATTTGCCAATTACCGAATTATTTTCTGCGGGCATTTTGTCAATCCATTCGAGGGCCCTGTCTTTCAGAAATGTTTTATTGTTATGATCTCCATACACAAATAAAAAAGGTATAACTGTATTTATGATCAGGTTATTCCTGGCACTATCACCTAAATGCTTTACTACATTTCCGGAAAGGGAATTGAATTTATAGTGGTTATCCCAGTATGCCGATGCCTGCACATCGAATAATTCAATCAATTGGTTTATTGTGGGCGTTTCAATTATTTTCGAAAACAAGGCGCTCGATTTATAAATAAGAGCTGCGAATTGTGCAATCCGAACGGTTGGAAAGTTAACCGGCCTTAACCGGAGGAATTTCCATAAATGGCCTTCAATTGGTTTGAGTCCATATTTTTTACCGAGAAAATTGTATTCTTCGCGCAGACCGGTAAAATACTCGTCGCCAAACAATTCCTGGTTAAGTAAACCCGATTGCCCGAATAAGATGGCTTCCAGTTGAAAAAGATTGTCTTTATGCTTGCCCAGAATGCCCAGGTTAACCGATTTTGCCAACATTTCAAAAGGCAATGAATTTGTTTTAAAGCCAAAGTTACGGGCCAAATAATGGTAAAATGTTTCATTCCAGTTGTATTGGTTTTGTTTCAACCTTTCAATAATATCAGCGGTTTTTTCCTGCAAACGTTCGATCAGTAAACGGTTAAAACCAATTTTGAGCACAAACGGATCGATAGAATGAAAGCGGTACTGACAAGGTATCCAGGTTCTTGCGCTGAGGAGTTTTTTGTAGTTTTCGAGCAAGTTTGCCGGATACGAAAGCACAAGGGTGGGAATTTTGCTCCCGCTTTTTCTGATTATTTCATGGTCGAAATTATCGACCACATGGAGTATGATGCTATCGTAGGCATTATCGTGATGGTGATTGTGTTTTAACCAGTCGGATGCATTTTTATGGATTTCGATATTCCCCACCCAGAGTGTCCCGTCAATCTTCACACGGGCATTGAAAAAATCGGGGCCCGAATCGTAATTCCGAAAGCCCGATTCAACCACTTCGATGTTTTCGCCATCGGTTGTTTTGAGGCCATTTGCATCAAAAAGGCGCTGTTCCCAAATAAATTGCAGAAAATCTTCAGTCATGCTAAGCGTCAGTTTATTAATTTGAAAGTTTTCTGGAAATCTCCCACAATACAATCCCGGCGCTTACCGAAATATTGAAAGAGTGTTTGGTCCCGAATTGGGGAATTTCAATTGCCCCATGGCATACATCGACCACGCTTTGTTGTACACCCTTTACCTCGTTCCCGAACACAAGCGCAAGTTTTTTATACAGCCGGGGATTAAATTCGGGCAATAAAATACTGCCTGTAACCTGCTCAACGGCAAAAACCTGGTATCCGGCTTCCTTAAGGTTATTAACAACATCCTCAGTTTTTTGATGGTATTCCCAATCGACCGATTTTTCGGCATCGAGTGCAGCTTTATGAATCTCTTTGTTGGGAGGGGTAGCCGTAATTCCGCACAGAAAAAGTTTTTCAATGAGAAGTGCGTCACAGGTGCGGAAAACAGAACCGATGTTATGGCAACTCCTTATATTATCC
>CAZMDP010000317.1:0-3909 GCA_964565015.1 uncultured Prolixibacteraceae bacterium
TGCCCGATAAGTTAAAATCGTGCCGGTAGAATTTCCGGCAAAATAGAATGTTAGGCAGCATTTATAGAAAAAGGCGTTAACCGTTTGTTTCAGGCTTTCGCCATGTTGTATAAGGATTTGCTGCCAGCCACGTGTTGTAATACCGGTGATCGTGTGTAACCTCTTCTCCGATCCACTCGGGTAAAGTAAATGGTTGGTTTTCGTCGTCCAGCTCAATTTCGGCCAGTATTAGTCCTTTATTTAAACCGAGAAATTCATCTACTTCCCACAGCTGCCCGTTGGCTTCGATGCGGTGCCTGATTTTTTCTACGGGATTAAACATACATAACATCAGTAATTGCTCAGCATCGGTAGTTGGGATTTCATATTCAAACTCCGGGCGGCTGATGCCCTGCATTTTCCCTTTTATGGTGAGCCAGGCCTTGTCGCCTTCGATCCGCACCCTCACAACCCGCTCCTTATCGACCGATAAGTATCCCTGTTTCATAACGGTTGAATGACTCGTGCGTGGAAAAATATCCTGTTTAACCAGAAATTTTTTTTCGATTTCTACCATATACTGTATTTTTGGGTAAAATTAATAAACAAGATCGAATAGTATGAGCACAATTACCCGCGAAGAAGCCCTTAAATTGCTGAATACCCACGTTCGCTCCGAAAATATGAAAAAACATTGCCTGGCCAGCGAAGCTGTGATGCGCGCCCTTGCAAAAAGGTTGGGTCGCAATGAAGATGAATGGGGAATTGCCGGACTGCTGCACGATATCGACGTGGAAATAACCAATGCCGATCCATATACCCATGGCCCGCAGGCAACCACCCTGCTCAAAGGGAAAATAAGCGACCAGGCGCTCGACGCCATTGTAATGCACAACGAAATGGCAACCGGAAAAGAACGTTATTCCGAATTTCAGCACGCCCTGGCCGCTGGCGAAACCATAACCGGGCTTATTACCGCAACAGCATTGGTTTATCCCGATAAAAAAGTGGCATCGGTAAAAGTAAAATCGGTAACCAAACGGATGAAAGAAAAAGCATTTGCGGCCTCCGTAAAAAGGGAAAACATCCTCGAATGTGAAAAAATAGGCTTGAGTTTAGATGAATTTACGGCCCTTGCTTTGGGTGCAATGCAGGAGATCGGGGAGGAATTAGGGCTTTAACATCTTAAAATATTTTATAAAATTCTCAAACATATTAAAAAATCGACCCCCTTATTGAATACTATCAATCATATTGTATAATTTTCTTATATTTGAATGATTAAACTAAACAGTCAAGAAGCTAATGAAATCAAACATAATTTTAACAAAGCATAAAATAACTGATAATCAGTTATATTATTTACTTCACTTAATTAATATTTCAAAAAAATCTAATTCTATGGAAAAACAAAATGCAGTAAGCAAAGCGTTTAGCTTGTTATTGTTGTGCTTGTTTTTTATGGGGTCGGGAGTTACGGGCGCAATTGCATCTGACCTGGCCAATACTGCACAACAGCAGAGAACCATTACCGGAAAGGTTACCGACAATAGCGGAATTCCTTTGCCTGGTGTTGCAGTGGTTGTAAAAGGCACTACCGTTGGAAGTGTTACCGACCTTAACGGGAACTACACTCTGCAGATTCCTGCAAGTGCCGAGATTCTGGTTTACAGTTTTGTGGGTATGCAGCCCCAGGAAATTAACATTTCGGGGAGGACAAACATCGATGTAACCATGGTTGCCCAGGTAACCGATATTGATGAAGTTGTGGTTGTTGGTTATGGCCAGCAAAAGCGTGCCAATGTAGTTGGAGCCGTTACATCGGTCGATGGCAGTACTTTACAGGCTATTCCGGCCGTGAACGTATCAAACGCCATTTCAGGTCGTTTGCCCGGATCGGTGGTTATACAGCAAACCGGTGAACCGGGACAGCACTCTCCGAGGATTCTGGTACGTGGGCGCAGCACCCTGGGTGGCAACCGTGCTGAAAATGTTTCCAACACTGCTCCGCTGATTATTATTGATGGTGTTCCCGGAAGGTCGATGGACGACATTGACCCCAACGATGTGGCCAGCCTTTCGGTACTGAAAGATGCCTCAGCAGCAATTTACGGTGCTCAGGCTGCTAACGGGGTTATCCTCATCACTACCAAATCGGGTAAGGAAGGAAAACCTCGATTGAATTATCAGTTCTTCGAAGGTTTTATGACCCCTTCCATTATTCCGCAGGTTACCGATGCTGCCGAATATGCAACCATGCTCTCCGAATATCAGGTTGCAACCGGCAAAAACAGAACCTATACCGATGCCGATATTGAGCTTTTCAGAAACGGGAAAGACCCCTGGGGTCACCCAAATACCGATTGGTACGGCGACCTGATTAAAACCTGGACCACAACAAACCGCCACTCTTTCACGCTCGATGGAGGGAGCAGGGGAATGAACTATTATGTTTCGCTCGGGCTCAAAAACGACGATGCCATGTATAAAGCATCGAGTACCAAATACAAGCAATACAATGTCAGGACGAAAATGGACTTCCAGATAAACGACTGGTTAAAAACCGGCGTTGAATTGGCCGGATTTCTGAACAACAGGATATATCCATATAAGAGCGCCGATGCCATTGTGGGCCAGTCAACGCGTCTGGTACCCACAACCTGGTCGTACTGGCCAAACGGAAAACCCGGACCCGACATTGAATATGGTGATAACCCTGTAGTTACTTCAACCCTTGAGCCTGGAAAAGATGATCAGAAAACATACAGGTTACTGAGTACCTTCAATGCTACCGTTACTGTTCCTTTTGTTCAGGGCCTTTCGTTGGGTGGAAGCTTTAGCTACGATTTGACCAACTTCTATCGCAAAAGGTTTTTCCAGCCCTGGGTACTCTATTTCCCCGACTGGGATAACGCGACACGTGACCCGAATACCGGATTTGTTATCGACATGCCTTTGAAGCCAAACCTCAGGGGATTAAGCAGTCCACAAAACAATGAAGACTATCAGCGTACAATCAACCAGACAAGTATGATCAACGCCAACTACCTTCGTTCGTTTGGCGATCATAATGTCAGTGCATTTATAGGATTCGAACAATATACAAGTGACTATAACAGCCTGTACGCCTTCAGGCAATATTATATTTCATCGTTGATACAAACGATGGATGCTGGTAGCCCGCGCGATCAGAATATTTCAGGAACTATGAATATTTATGCCCGCAAATCGTGGATTGGCCGTGCCACATACGATTACCAGGGTAAATACCTTGCCGAATTTGTTTTCCGTCGTGACGGTTCGTTAAAATTTCCCCCGAAAGGGCGATGGGGTAATTTCCCCGGGTTCCTTGTGGGATGGCGTGCATCGGAAGAAGGATTCTGGAAAAACAACCTTGCTTTTGTGAATTATTTTAAATTGAGGGCATCATACGGTATGATGGGTATGGACCCGGGCGACCCGTTCCAGTTTATGAACAGGTATAATTTATCATCGGGAATGGTATTCGGAACCGGTGGAGCAATCGAAACGGCTGTAGGGCCGCCCATTGTGGCCAACCAGAACATAACATGGGAAAAACAGACCACCTATAACGTAGGATTTGATTCAAAATTTGCAAACGACCTGTTTCACCTCAATACGGAGTTCTTTTACAACATCAGAACCGATATTCTTGCAACTCGTGATGCCTCGGTTCCAAACTTCACAGGGCTGACACTTCCACAGGAAAATATAGCCCGTGTTGATAACCGCGGATTTGAGGTGGATGCAGGTGTTCATAAATCGATTAATAAAGATTTGAGAATCGATTTTTCAGCCAATTTAAGCTTTAACCGAAATGAAGTTGTATTTCAGGACGAACCCGCACGTGCGGTGCCATGGCAACAAACCACCGGAAAATCATATGGTGCATGGTTAATGTACGATGCC
>CAZMDP010000318.1:0-3907 GCA_964565015.1 uncultured Prolixibacteraceae bacterium
GTTGGCAGTGCCACCTTATCGGTAAAAGTTGAAATACTCTTCTTTAGCAAAACGGTGAAGGTAACAGTAAGCCGAACCCTTGCCGGTAACGATGCCGACCCCAAGTTTGCCGATACTTTCAAACTGCCGCACTGGGAACAGTATTGCGCTGCCTTTGCCTCTTAACTTAACCTCCAACAACTATAACTGTATTCAAATGAACCAAACACTGATATATACCACACTCCCCAATGGAAAAGTAACCATTGACGGAATCCAGTACCTGAAAATTTCCCTGCATTGCGGTATCAGGCTTTCTCATTCGTCGCCCACCACCATGAGCCAGTTTCCGGGCATCATGCAGTGGGCATCAAAAATAAAAAATGCCGAAGGATTTAAAGTTCAGTGGAACAATACCGTGCCGGTTGATGCCTCTGCAAATGTTTCAGCAATAAACCCCGATGTTTGGGAAACACTCATTCATAAAGATGTAAAAGTTTCAGCCTTTATTGTGGAAGATAAAACAACGCTGCAAATTCATGCTTACCCGGTAAAGGAACTCAATCAGTCTATTATGAATTTTTACCGCGATTTTGGTATTAGCAGCCCTGTATCACTCATCAAACCAACTCAGATTCTCCAGAATGAAAATTTGGTAAAAACAGGCCGTATTTCGCTCAATCGGCAGGTGGTTAACACATTTATCCGAACATCCGACCCCAGTGTCAGGAAAGCTGCTTTACGCACCGATTTTCGCCAATTGAGGCTTGACCCAAAAGAAGCAGTTCAGGACAATGCCCAATCGCAGCCCGCTGTTGAATATCGCCAGATATTACAAACAGGCAGGTATGAAACAATGGCCATTCGTAACCAGGAACCGGAGTTTCAGTTTGCACGGTTCAGGGATTTTCATAAAGTGGATCTGGAAAACCGACCTCCGCTAAATATCAAACCTGAAATACCGGAGTTTGAGTTTCACGATATTATGGCTCAAATGACTGACTTTCCGCAAATGCAGCGAAAATTAGGGTTGGTTGTTGATTTAATGGTGCCTGTCAGCACCGAATGGCCTTCCGAAGGTTATGTTTCTGCCTTTCCGTTTGGAATTGAATTTGAGCAGGAAACAGAAGTATCGGTTACTGCAACAGCCTACCGCATTACCGGAAATGGCTTCTATGCCCGCGAAAAACCGGGCAGCGAGCTTCGCAATGGCTTTGTTAAACTAAACTCTCCTTCATTTTCAGTCACTGTAATTGATACCGATGGTGCTGCCATACAAACCATTAATAAGGTTGATGAACAATTAAAAGTAGTTATGGACCGCTCCATGGTGATGCAAAACCGGTTTAACCTGATGACGCCCGACGATGAAGAAGTGGACGATGAAGATGATGAAAAAACCGACGAACAGGAAGTTGCTGAAGGTCTGCCGGTTATTCGCTCAGCAGGTATTGCC
Source organism: uncultured Prolixibacteraceae bacterium (assembly GCA_964565015.1). GTDB lineage: Bacteria > Bacteroidota > Bacteroidia > Bacteroidales > Prolixibacteraceae > UBA1413. The sequence continues at coordinate 1,436 of CAZMDP010000318.1, forward strand.
ATTGTAAAAAACCAGGTGGAAACCTATTTAAATACAAGGTTTTTACAGGCTCGCCAACTCGATTTGAAACTGGTTGCCCCCATAAATACCGAATCTGTTCAGAAGCCCCAGAATATTCAGGCGCTTGGCATCCGAAAACAACCGGAATTAATGAAAATAAGCATGCCCCGAACCGATATATTTTATGCTGATGATTTGCTGATGGGCTACCGAATGGATGTAGCCTATTCAAACGCTCCCGATAAATGGTATTCGCTGCATTACAAGCAGGACGAGGTAGTGGTGTACGATGAAAATAAAAACGGATATCCGGTTTCCGGCATTGAACCCGATGAGGGCTTTTGCCAGATTGCCATGACCGAAGACCTTACCAACAAAAAGAATGTTTTTGTGAGTGGCGTTATTGCCCGATGGACCGGTTGGAGTCTGGCTGTTGAACGCCCCGGTTTGTCGATAAACGAAGCTCAGGGCCCCAACGATAAAGACAAAGTATCGGGGTCTATAGAAGAGGAAGAGCTAAAATATGGTTATCACCCCGAAGCAAAAGTTCGCATGAATGCTCGGTCACGGTTGGTTCCGGGTACACTTCCCTGGCTCCGTTATGGCCGTAGTTATAACCTGAGAATGCGGTATGTCGATATTGCCGGGAACAGTGTCCCGCTGGAGGCTTCGCCCGAGCAACCATCTGAAGCCGTTGTTCAAAATATAGTGTACAGCAGATATGAGCCTGTAGCCTCCCCAATTATGCTGCCGGCCAACAAACTAAAAGTAGGAGAGGATATTGAGCGGCTGGTTATTAAAAGCAATACCGGCGTTTCGGTCAGCGACTATTCCGAGCCGGGCGTTACTCCTGCCAACCGGGAGTCGCAGCGATTGTTTCTGCCACCACAAAACAGTCAGCTAACCGCTGAGCGGCATGGTAAATTCGACGAAGCCTTTAAGGGCAATATGGCTGCCGCACAGGCCTTGTACAACCTGATTGTTAATCACGAAACAGCACCGGGAACCGGCGACGATGAAGGGAAAGTGTACTCTGCGGCCGGATTTGAATTAACCTATTTACCCGACCCGGCAGCTGCAGGCATTGCGTTCTTTTTAGCCGATGGCTATGACGATACGCACTCGCAGGTATTTACACCTCGCCAAATTCAGTTTATCCCCGCCGGTTCCGGAGGTGGAACGAATGGTTGGCTGAACGTTAAACCTGTTACCCTTCGCCTGGCCGAAGGCCCCATTTCTTCTGAATGGGCAGAGTCAACGCGGGTATTAACCTTCTTTTTACCCAAAGGGCATCGGGCCAAAATAAAATATTCCAGCATCTGGAAAGAAGATGATTTACGCGATTTATCAGGCATCTGGCGCCAACTATCGGATGGCTCAGGCTTTAACAGCGTACGCGACCATTTATTAAAAGGACGACATTGGATGGTAAGTCCCGCACGGGAGTTGGAGTTGGTTCATGCCGTTCAGCAACCTGTTGTTGAACCGGAACTTACCGATACCATCTCTGAGCGGGGTTATTTAGATACACCTGCATGGATTAAAACCAAAATAAAAATAAACGGGCAAAGCACTCAAAAAGTTGAGCTGAATGCCACCTGGAAAGAGTGGGTTGACGACCCGTTAGCTCCGGTTCCAACCGAAGTCTCTAATCAGAAATCGCTTGACCCTGTACAAATTAAATACAAGGAGCAGATTCATTACGTTGGTTATGTGTCCCCAAAAAATCCGCAATTCCAGATTATTAATACAGTTGTTCCGGTAATGCAGTTAAGACAGCCGGTGCAGGCTCGCCCGGTTATGCAGCAACGCACTGTCCAGACTCAAACTCAGCCGACTGCCCAATCACAGGCTCAAACCCAAAGTGCTGTGCGTACCCAACCGTTGGCCGTGCAGCAGGTAATACAAACATCAAATGCCCGTACTTTATCTTTATTACCAAAGTTCTCGCACGCCTATGTTTTAAAAACTTGGGGCATTATGCACAGTTTCGACGATACCAAACATCGCTTTGTGGATTATAAACCCGTTGCCACATCGCGTTATGCTGAGTATTTCAGAAAACCCGGCCCCGATGGTTCCCTGGTGCCAACCGAAGGTCTCGATTTTACCAAAACCGGCAAGCCTGTAACTGTTAACATTCTTAGCTCGGAACGGCCATTGCCACCCGAAGTGGAATATATAATACCAACTTTTAACTGGCAAAAAATAGCCGACAAAGACCGGTTAACGCATATCCGCAAAGGTGGAGGATTAAGGGTTTATTTAAAGCGTCCCTGGTTTTCATCGGGCAACGGAGAGCTGCTGGGGGTAGTTTTGGCCCCTGCTGTAGCCAGGTCGGCAACCCCCGAATACCCACCACGTTACTCCCAATGGGGTGTCGACCCAATTTTCCCGTTTACTGGCGATGCCGAGTTTCAACTTACCGGTAACCATTTCAGATGGCAAAGTAAAACTGATAACAACCTGGTT
>CAZMDP010000319.1:0-3903 GCA_964565015.1 uncultured Prolixibacteraceae bacterium
GGTTCCGCAAACCGAAACCCAGGGAAGGGTACACACTTCGGCAGCTACCGTTGCCGTTTTGCCCGAAGCCGAAGAATTCGATGTTGAACTGAAGGAAAGTGATATACGCAAGGACACATACTGTTCATCGGGCCCTGGTGGGCAGTCGGTCAATACAACCTATTCGGCGGTAAGGCTTACCCATATTCCCACCGGAATTGTGGTAGCCATACAGGATGAGAAATCGCAGTTGAAAAACCTGGCCAAAGCCATGGCCGAACTTCGTACCCGTATTTACAACATGGAATATCAGAAGTACATCGACGAGATTGCTTCGAAACGCAAGACTATGGTATCGACCGGCGACCGTTCGGCAAAAATACGGACTTATAACTGGCCACAGGGTCGGGTTACCGATCACCGCATTGGGCTTACGCTTTACAACCTGCAGGCCATTATCAACGGCGACCTGGATGAAATTATCGAAAAACTGATGATTGAAGAAAACGCTGAACGACTTAAAGAGGCTGAGATTTAATCTATTGTTTCAGGCTTTTTATAGTGGCTTTAATACCTTCAGCAGGAGTGGTAGCCATGGTGCCAAACCTTTTTTCGTATTTGCTGCTGTCGAATACATAATCCTGCTCATATTGGTATAACATTTCGGGGAATTCGCGCATAATTGGAATAAAAATGCCAAGTGCATTAACCATCCATCTGGGTACATGCTGGATTTTGGGTTCTGTATTAAGCTCTTTCGCAATTAACTCAATCCAGTTCAATGTGGTAAGCTTTTCTTTGGTAGTAGGCAAATGCCATTCCTGATTATACGCATCGGAAGTATTTCCCAGAGTTGCAGTTGCTTTTGCAGCATCAGGAGTAAATGTATAGGTGTGGATTTTATTGATATCGCCAAATGCCTGTGCTTTTTTCCCTTTCATCAGGTTTTCGGTTACCATAATCGACAAAGCGCTATTCCGGCATTCGGGGCCATAAAAATCGGCAGCTCTTGCAATCAGGGCGGTAAGGTTCTTCTTATCAACTTCTTCCATAATTAATTCACGAACTATCGACCTGACCTCCCCTTTTTTACTTGGAGGTGCAATTGCAGAACTTTCGGTCATAAACGGAATCTCTGATTTCGCATACATATATACATTGTCGAAAAATACCAGTTTTGCCTCATGTCTTTTGCATGAATCAATTACATTCTGAATGAACTTTGGCCATATTGCCTGCCAAACCTTTGTTTTATATTCAAAACCGATAGTTACATAAACAGCTTCGCTTCCTTCTATGGCCTTATCAATAAGCGATGGATTATTTAAATCAGCAGGAAAAAGTTCATCGCTTTCATTTACTTTTTTAGGATTTCTGCTCACCAGCCTTATATGGTCAGTATAGTTTTTCAATTCCCTGGCCAATGGTACTCCAATTGACCCTCCCGATCCTAATATTGTCTGGTACATACTATAATTTTTTAAGGTAATGGATAATCTTATGCTATTTACTTTCCAACATTTAGTATTCGTATTGCTCCATGAATTACAAGTGCAAACACAATTGAACCGATAATCAGGTCGGGAATACCCGAATTGAAACAGTTTACCAGCAAAGCAGCAGCAATTATCCCTATGTTTATAATCACATCGTTGGATGTAAAAATAAGGCTTGCTTTCATATGGGCCTGCTCTTTACTTTTTGAAGATTGTAGCAGGAAGAGACAGATCACATTGGCAATAAGAGCCAGCGCCGAAACAACAATCATGGTCGAAAAGTCGGGGATTCTTTCTGCTCCGATAAAACGCCGTAAAACCTCAAAAAAACCGATAACTGCCAGGGTAATCTGAAAATAACCGGCAATACGGGCAACTGTCTTTTTCCGGATAAGGCTTTTTCCAACTGCCATGAGGCTTATACCATACACAAAAGCATCGGCCAGCATATCGAGGCTGTCGGCTACCAGTCCCATCGACCTTGAAATAAGTCCTGTAACCATTTCGATTATGAAGAAAGAAAAATTAATGGCCAGAACGATCCACAATAATTTTCTCTGTTCCGAATCCTCTTTTTTAATGGCTTCTGTGGTCGATGATGAGGAAATCATTTCAGAACCTAAATTCAGTCCAATAAGAGCTTCATCGATATTGTGGGTTGGCCCGTCATGATAAACTGTCAGTTTCCGGTTTTGTAAATCAAAATCGAGGTGGGAAATTCCAGGCAAAACCTCGAGTTTCATTCTTATCAGTCTCTCTTCAGAGGGACAATCCATTTTTCTGATATGAAATTCAGTTTTAAACATACATGTTTACTTTTCCTTTCCGAAATGAGCCCAGAAATCGGCTTTCATTTTATCAATATCGGCCCATGTGTAAACAGTAACCGGGCGTTGAAGGTTTTCGGGAGGGGTATAAACTGTTTTTTTCTTCAGCCAATCGGGGTTGATAACCGAATGTATCAAACCAATATCCCACATGATCCAGCCCCAGTCATCGGTAGGTACGGGTACTTTCTGTTTCCACCTTTCAAGGATCAGTGCATCAATGCCGGTTGCCCCTTCGAAACGCGCCATCGAAGATTTGTTCCTGAATGAAAGTTGATCTACCACATTGGCCGGAAGAATATACAGTTCAAGTCCGGGAGTATTAAAAACAGCATCGAGTGCATTCAGGTCGTTTCGGGTATTGAATTCATTTTTGTTCCAGGCATAGGTTTCAAAATTATAAAGCGTGCCTATGTATCTGACCGAAATCTTTTCAATAATTGCAGGTTCCTGCAATATGGCCGAAGCAACGTTGGTAATGGCGCCCAATACAAGAATTGTCAGTTTTTCTCCGATGGGCATCGATAAAGCAGTTTCCACAATAAAATCAGAGGCATCGCTGCGCTGTGGGTTCATCTTCAGGTCCATGATTGTGTTGCCGGCCCACCGTGTACTTACCAGCTTTTCACTCCCTATCCTTGATGGAATATCCTCCCGTCCCATAAGGCCCAGAATCTGGTTGTTCAATTGCCAGCTTTCTTCCACCGTATTGAGCATCCAGGTATGTTCGTTGTTCCATTGGGCTGCAGTAAGCCCCACAATTTCCACTTTATCCGACTTTAATGCGCGGGCTATGGCCACAATGTCGTCCACTTCGTTGGCAGTGTCGGCATCAATCAGGATTTTTTGCTGGGCGGTGGTCGAAATTATGCCGATAATCATGAAGATAATTACAAGACCTGTTTTTTTCATAGTTTTTCAATTTTCTGGTTCGTTATTTAGCAAAGATAGTATTTTCACTTCGTGATGTGTTTAAGCCTTATTTTAGGGTTATATTTTTAGATAAAACCTATCTTTACAAACTAAAAATCCGATTTGTATGAACCGCGATCAATTATTCGAACAGATACAGGATAAAAGGAGTTTTCTGTGTATAGGTCTTGACACGGATATCCTGAAAATACCGGCATTTCTGAAAGAAACCAGCGACCCGCTTTTTGCTTTCAATAAAGAGATTATCGATGCCACCCACGACCTGTGCGTTGCTTATAAACCCAACCTCGCGTTTTATGAAAGCCTGGGGGCGGCAGGATGGACGAGCCTTGAAAAAACCGTTACCTATATACGGGACAAATACCCCGAACAATTTATTATTGCCGATGCAAAACGCGGTGACATAGGAAATACTTCAAACTTATATGCCCGTGCATTTTTCGACCGTATGGATTTTGATGCCGTAACCGTGGCACCCTACATGGGCGAAGATTCGGTTAAGCCCTTTATGACCTACCTCGATAAATGGGTAATCCTTTTAGCACTTACCTCAAATAAGGGTGCTTCCGATTTTCAGTTTTTACAGGATGGGCCTTCGGGCGATTTTCTTTTCGAAAAAGTGTTGAAAACCTCGCAGCAGTGGGGTACGCCAGATAATATGATGTTCG
>CAZMDP010000320.1:0-699 GCA_964565015.1 uncultured Prolixibacteraceae bacterium
TTCTTTCACCAGGATATTCCTCATTGGGTTTTCCCTGCAATGCCGCTCGGTAGTTGTTCAATGCAGAGGTGTAATCCTGGGTATTATAAGCACGGTCGGCCAGTGTGATCAACCGGGCATATTCCTTGTTGGCTGCATCAACTGCCATCAGATCAGCCATTAATTTTTCAGCTTCATTAATTTTGTCTTTCGGATAGTTTTCGTCAGGTTTTAGCTGAAGAGCTTTTCGGTATTCGACAATAGCCGGTTGATATTGCTGCTGATTGAACAATCCATCGCCGCGGGAAATGGTTTCTGCATATTCCCTTTCAAGTGCTTCCTTCTTTTCGGCCAGCTCACGCCCCAACTGCACTTCAATAGCATCGATTTTTGCCAGTTGTTCTACCGGATAGGGTTCATTTGCTTTGGCTTTTAACGCTTCTTCATATGCTGCACGTGCTTCAATAAACTGTTGCCGCTGAAATGCACGATCTGCAATGGCAATGGCGGCATCGTAAGCTTTTTGTACGGCTGCCATCTGGGTATTCAACCTATCGGCTTCCGTTATTCTTTCTTTTGGATAATTCTCGTCAGGTTTTATTTGAGATGCTTTCCTGTATTCAGCAATTGACTGGACAAACCTTTGCTGGTTAAATAATATATCGGCCCGGGCAATCGCTTCGGCATACTCGCGGTCGCGGGCTGCCATGGCGGCCAGTT
>CAZMDP010000320.1:799-3900 GCA_964565015.1 uncultured Prolixibacteraceae bacterium
TTGCAGCTTCTTCGGCAGCCTGCTTTTCGGCTAACTGACGGGCCTGTTCGGCTTCGATGGCATCGATTTTAGCCAGTTGTTCCACAGGATAGCTTTCCGAAGGTTTGGCCTGCTGCGCCTGCTGGTAGGCGGTGCGTGCTTCGGCGTATTGTTGCCTCTGGAATGCGCGGTCGGCATTGGCTATGGCGGCATCGTATGCTTTCTGGGCGTTTGCCAACTGCATATTCAGTCGGTCGGCTTCGGCGATACGCTCTTTCGGATAGTTTTCATCGGGCTTTACCTGCGAAGCTTTTCGGTATTCGGCTATGGCCTGATGGTATTGTTGCTGGTTGAACAATCCATCGGCGCGCGAAATGGCTTCGGCATACTCGCGGTCGCGGGCTGCCATGGCGGCCAGTTTTGCAGCTTCTTCGGCAGCCTGCTTTTCGGCTAACTGACGGGCCTGTTCGGCTTCATGCTCTTCTATCTTTTTCAGCATTTCGGGGGGATAAGGATCCGACGGTTTTTGCGCGGATGCTTTCTGATATTCTGCTTTTGCCTGGGGGAATTGCCTGGCATTGTAAAACCTATCGGCTGCGGCGAGCAGTTGGCGGTATTGCTGTTCCTCTTTTGCCAGGCCTGCCAACACTACATCAATTTCTTTTATCTTCTGAGCAGGATACTTTTCGCCTGCTTTTATTTCAAGGGCCTTACGGTAATCTTCTCTTGCGTTATTATAATCATTGGCAGCGAGGCTTGCGTCGGCGCGGGCAATCAGTTCCTGATATTCACGTTCCCGTCCGGCGATTTTGTCAATGGCCTCTATCTGCCGTTGAGGATATGTTTGATCGGGCCGGACGGTCAGGGCGGTAGCATACAATTCCCTTGCCTGGGTATATTCCTGCCGTTTGAATGCCCTGTCGGCATTCGCAATGGTTTCATCGTAAAACAACCGGTCGTTGATCTCTTTCTGTTCTTTCTCTACCCTTGCAATTTTGGCAAGCACTCCGGCATCATCGGGCTTAATGGCCAATGCTGCACGGTAAAACTCAAGTGCTTTTGGATAGAATTGTTTGGCATAAGAAGCGTCGCCGTTCAGCACGGCTGCTTCGAAAGATGATTGTTTTTCGGCCAGTTGCGCCAGTTTTTGCAATTCTTCGTCGATACGGCCGATCTGAGAACGTGGATAAGATTCGTTTGGCCTTATCTGAAGGGCTTCATTATACCTGCGTTTCGATTCGTCCCAAAGTTTTTCCCTGAAAGCATTATCGGCAACGGCAATAATATCGGTATAACGTTGCTGTGTTTCCATTTCGGCAACCAACCTGTTTATTTCAGCAATCTGGCTTGTGGCATAATTGTCTCCCGGTTTGACAAACAAAGCCTGGTTGTAGTTCTCTTTCGCTGGTTGAAATTCCCTTGCTTTAAATTGCTGGTCGGCCTGCCTGATCAGTTGATTGTACTTTTCGGCCTGTTGCTTTTCCAATTCGGCCTGAAGGCCCAAAACGGCAATCAGGTCATTAATTTCGGCAATCCGGTCCTTTGGGAACTGCTCATTTGGAAAAATCCGGCTTGCCGTTTTGTAATCGTCGAGAGCAAGGATATAGTCGCCCCTGTCGAATTCAGTTCCTGCTTTTTTCAGTAATGCATCGTATTCTTTTCTAAGGGCAGCCAATTCGGCAGCCGATAAACGTTTCAGCAGTTCGTCCTCGCGCCTTACCGATTGCGATTGTGCAATTGCCTGATCGATAAGTTTTTTGATCTGGGCGTTGTTATAATATGTTTCGTGAATAAAATTATCGACCTCCCTTGAAAAATATATCCTTAAAACGGTATGTTCGGCAAACGATGTATTGATGCCTTTTATTTCTGTAAAAAGGTTAACGTCAAGCGGATATGGGGGGAATTTCCGGTCGCGCCTGAGTACATCGGTAGGAACAACGGTAGAAACAACGTACTTTTGCGGAAAATTGTCGGGCCGCATAAAAATGAGGACATATTCGTTGTTAAACTCAAAGCGCAGGTTAAACCTTCCGGTATTGTCCACCTGATAATCGATCATGGGCTGCCCGTTGCGGAAGAGTTTAATGACCGCTCCTCCAACATTTCCCTGCTCAGTGGTTATCCGCCCAGCTACATATAATCCTCCGGGTTCATCCTGACTAATAACCCTGTAAGGTATAATAATGTAATGAATTAATATGACCAGAAATACTATATTGAATTTTGTCATTTCCTGTTGTTTTATCCAATTAAAACGTTGCCTGGCGCAAATAATTATTTTATGCATTTTAAAATTGAGGCTACAAGCCTGATGATTTTCGTCAAAAATATGGGAAAATTCAATTTTATTGTGTTAGTTTAACTTTTAATTTAAAACAGTTCCATATTATGAAACGCGAAGCCAGACTGTTTGAAGCTTTGATGCCATTGATACTGCTTATCGGGATGCTATCGGCCAATGTATTTTTCTTTGAAGATACGCTGGCTGGCAGTAACCAGATGGCCTTGCTGCTGGCATCTGCTTTGGCCGCCCTGCTTGCTTTGCGTACCGGTTTGAAATGGCCGGAAATTGAGAAAAAAATTGTTGACACCATAAAATCGGCAATGCCTTCCATGCTAATCCTGTTGCTGATAGGTTCACTTGCCGGAAGCTGGATGATCAGCGGGGTGGTTCCGGCAATGATCTATTACGGACTTGATATAATATCACCAAAGCTGTTCCTTTTTACAGCCGTTGCAGTCAGCGCCATCGTGAGTGTGGCCACAGGCAGCTCGTGGTCAACCGTTGCAACCATTGGGGTAGCATTGCTCGGAATCGGAACGGCCATCGGTATAAATGAAGCAATTGTAGCCGGTGCCATCATCAGCGGGGCATATTTCGGCGATAAAATGTCGCCACTGAGCGATACCACCAACTTAGCACCTGCTATGGCCGGTACCGATATTTTCACGCACATCAGGTACATGACCTATACAACTGTACCCTCCCTGGTCCTGACCTTTGCCATTTTCCTGGTCATGGGATTCAGTTTCGATTTCTCGGGCGCCAGTGTCGATGTTCAAAATGTAAAAATGGCTATTGAGGGCACTTTTAATACTCATCCGCTCCTTTTTCTGGT
>CAZMDP010000321.1:0-3871 GCA_964565015.1 uncultured Prolixibacteraceae bacterium
ATTACGAACCACGCTACAGTTGGTACCGCAGGATGGTCGATATACCTGCCGATCTGACTGCCACAGAAGTAATGCTCAACATACTGAAAAGTAAATATGTAACCCAGGTTTACGTGAATGGCCTCGATATGGGTCAATCGGTGGCATGCTACACGCCAATCCGGATGAAAATCACCCAGGCGCTGAAACCTGGCCAACCCAATGAAATTCTGATCAGGGTTGGGGAGCGAATCTGGTTGCCGCCATGGGCTGCCGGAAGCACCGATAAGGAAAAGGCCAACTACATTCCCGGAATCTGGGACGATGTTTTCCTGTCGTTCTCCGGAAAACAGAAAATACTGAAAAACCTGGTTCTCCCTTCGGTTGCCGAAAAGTCGGTAACCGTTAAGCTCATGGTCAGGAGTTTCTACCCGCAGCAGATCATGTATGGTGACCCCATGCTCGATGATGTTAACGCCGGTATTACTGTAAAAGAGAAGCAATCGGGAAAAACGGTAGCGCAGGCCCAGGTAAATGGCAAAGCCGTCCGCGACAACGAAACACAGCTTGAAATTACTTTCCCGATTACAGAATTTACTGCCTGGTCGCCCGAAAATCCTTTCCTTTATGAAGCTGAGATGCGCCTTTTCGACAAGGATAAATTGTCGGATGTGGCCGTTTCAACATTCGGGATGCGCGATTTCGAAAGGCGTGGGAAGTTCTTTTACCTGAACAACGAAAAATACTACCTCAGGGGTAGTAACATCACACTCCACCGATTTTTCGAAGACCCCGACTGCCGGGCTTTGCCGTGGGACCGCGATTGGGTTAAGAAAATGCTGATCGACGATCCGAAAAGCATCGGTTGGAACGCCATGCGCATCTGTGTGGGCATTGTGCCCGATTTCTGGTACGACCTTGCCGACGAACATGGAATGGTTTTCCAGAACGAATGGCTATACTGGCAAAACCACGGCTGGGATCAGCAGATCAGGGAGGAATTTACCGATTGGGTCTGGAGCGATGGCAACCACCCGAGTATAGTAATATGGGACGCCATCAATGAAAACTGGAACCCGTTTATCGGCAACGTCCTGATTCCGGAGCTTCTGAAACTCGATCCAACCCGGATATGGGACGCGGGCTATATGGAAGCAAAAGACCTTGAATACGAAGACCCCATCGACGAACCCCATCTTTACCGGGCAGGTTGGGGGCTTATGAATTCGCCCGACCCGGCCGAATACCTGCGCCGGAACCCTTACCGGCTCGGTAAACTCGACGACTGGGAGCGCGGACACCTGAAACACCTCGACGCTTCGGCGGCGCAACTCGTAAACGAGTATGGCTGGAACTGGCTGTGGCGTAACGGACTACCCGCCAAACTAACCAAAAAAGTTTACGACCTGCTGGCAGGCGAAAATGCCACTGCTGAACAACGGCGCGAGTTGCAGGCATACTGGCTCCAATGCGAAACCGAATGGATAAGGGCCGAACGAACCATGGCAGGTGTTCTGGCTTTTACCAATCTTACCAATCATTATGGTTACACCGGCGATTGGTATATCAACCACATCAACGATCTGGAATTGGGACCGTCGTTTCATTGTTTCAGGCATGCCTTTGCCCCTGCCAACATATTTATCGACCTTGCCGATCAGCGTTATTTTCCCAACGGATACTACGAACCCGGTCAGCAACTTCCTTTCCTGCTCACGGGTGTAAACGACTTAAACAAACCTGTTACAGGGATTGTAAAACTTTTGCTTATGAATGCCGATGGGAGAGTGGTGGCCGAACAGGAACGAGAGGTGGTAATCGGGGCTTTCGGTCGGGTGAATTTCCCGGTAGTGATCGAACTGCCCCAGGAAAAAGGAGGTTACCTGATTACAACTTTTTTCAAGCCTACGGGGAAATCTGATGAGCTGAAAAGCCGCCGCTATATTAGGATTGGGAGCCAGGAAAAGGTTAAATTCCCTTCGATTAATCCTTGATCATTATTCCAGTTAAAATTACTCTTCATTCAAAAAAGTCGTATGAAAACCAAAAAGCAACTTTTCGACCAATTGGCGCAGGGCGTAATTACCGATAGGATATTGTTCAGGCCTATACTGATGCACTTTGCCGCCCGTTTTGCCGGTACAACCTACGGTAAATTTGCTTCGGATTACCGAACCCTCGTCGATTGCAATCTACGGTGCATGGAGTATTTTGATACCGATATGGTGGGGCTGATTTCCGATCCCTACCGCGAAACAGCCGCTTTCGGGGCAAAAATCACTTTCCCCGATGAGGAAGTGCCACGCTGCGAGGATATTATTGTGAAGACCTATTCCGATGCCGATAACCTGAAAATACCCGATGTGTATAAATCGGAGCGAACCCTCGACCGTATCCGCGGTGCAGAACTGTTCCAAAAGGAACTACGAGGCGAAGTGCCGGTTATTGGCTGGATTGAAGGCCCATTGGCCGAAGCGTGCGACCTGGCCGGAGTTTCGGAAATGCTGCTGCAACTTATGCTCGACCCCGACTTTTGTAACCTGCTCATGGACAAGTGTGTGATAACGGCCAAAGATTTTGCCCTGGCGCAAATCAATGCAGGGTGCGATGTAATTGGCATGGGCGATGCCATCTGTTCGCAGATCGATGCCGAAACATACGATCTGTATGTGAAGGAACGTCAACTCGAAATCATCGACTTTATCCATGAGAAGGGAGCAAAGGTGAAACTGCACATCTGCGGAGATATTACCCACCTGCTCCCTTCGCTGGCCGAATTGAATGTGGATATTCTCGACCTCGACCACATGGTGGATATGCACTATGCCCGCGAAGTGGTAGGACCAGGTCCCATACTCTGCGGAAACATCAATCCTGTGCTTGTACAGGACCTAACCCCCGAAGGGGTTCATTCGAAGGTAAGCCAAATGGTACAGTCCATGGCCGGTCAGAAATATATCCTTTCGGCTGGATGCGAAATTACCGTAAATACACCGCACGAAAATTTGCTGGCTATGAGTAGGGCAAGGTAGAGTTAAAAAACACCAAAAAATAAATAGCCCCGGAGTCAACCTTTTGAAAGGTTAAAAAGTTTGCTTTAGTATTGTTTTATGTTAAGTTATTCATTATAAGAATGCCAGATTTCAGGATTTCATTCACGACAGGGTTATCTGAATTAAAATCGGAAATTTGAAATGGATGCGGTTCAATTCTTAAATCAACCTTTCTTCGCAATTTCATCATATCGATTTGAATATCAATTATATCTGGAACATTTTTTACAACTACTGCTATATCGATATCACTATCGTCATGATTTGTTCCCTTTGCAAAGGAACCAAACATAAATGCCTTAAGGATCACATACTTATTGCTTAATACTTCAATATACCTATTAGCTATTTTTAAAGCTTCTCCTTTATCCATGATTGCAATATTTTTATTTTATCAATCCACTCGGTTGTAAAATCGAAAGTACACTTTCTGTAAAATGCTTCTTTATAACTGTCATAGCGGGCGTTCAGATTAAAAGTAGTAATGGTATCTAACCAATCCAGATGTTCTTCACTGAATTTTAAACCGGACTGATATGCCAGTTTGGTTAAATCATGCGTAAAAGGGGCATGATTATTTGTAACTTTAACAACACATGCTTTCAGCAATCTTACCAATAAACAATGCCCAATGGTAATCTTTGATTCGTATAAATGGATCATTGTGACATAATCCTTATCCGATGTTGTAATCCAATGATTATATGTTTTTTGTATGTCAATTTTCTGATTCATTTCTAAATTTTAACCAAATATAGCCAAATTTTCCCCACTAAGAGAAACAAAGGTTAAATCAAAATATTCGATTCTGAGTGCAGCACAGAGCTGATTGTTAGAAA
>CAZMDP010000322.1:0-3859 GCA_964565015.1 uncultured Prolixibacteraceae bacterium
ACAATATGGAAATAATTTCAATCCCGCTGGAAGGTGACCTTGAACACAGGGATAGCATGGGTAACACCACCGTGATCAAGCATGGCGATATCCAGGTAATGAGTGCCGGAACGGGAATATTCCACAGCGAGTATAACAAAAACAACGACCGTGAGGTAAAATTCCTTCAAATTTGGATAATTCCCAATAAAAGAAATGTAAAGCCGCGTTACGATCAGATTTCGCTGAAGGAAGGAGACCGCCAAAACAAGTTGCAGCAGGTTTTATCGCCAGATGTCAAAGATGAAGGGGTGTGGATTCACCAGGATGCCTGGTTCCATTTAGGGAAACTGGATAAAGGGGTAACGCTCGACTATACAGTCAAAAAGCAAGGCAACGGGGTTTATGCATTCGTTATGAACGGAGAATTGGACATAAATGGCCAACCTTTGGCTTCCCGCGATGGATTCGGAGTCTGGGAAGTGCAAAAGCTCACCTTAAGCAGCAAAACTTCTTCTGAAATTCTGCTGATGGAAGTCCCCATGACTTTTTAACCTGTAATGACACTTCCCCAGAAGTACATCATCAACATAATCACCACTGCCCCAATAAGGTTCAGGAATAAGCCGGTGCGCGCCATCTGACCCACGCTGATCCGCCCGCTGCCAAAAATTATGGCATTGGGCGGCGTTGCAACTGGAAGCATAAAAGCCATAGAAGCCGACATGGTTGCCGGTATCATCAGCAAAAGCGGATTGATATCGGTTGTAATGGCAATTCCGGCCAGGATCGGCAGGGCCATTTCGGTGGTTGCCGTGTTCGAAGTAAGCTCTGTCAGAAATGTGATAACCAGGCAGATGGTCAGGATAATCAGCATAGGGTGAAACGAAGCCAGTCCTGCCAGATGCTGGCCAAACCACAGCGAAAGCCCCGATTCTTTCATGCCGGTTGCCAGGGCAAAGCCACCCCCGAACAGCAATAATATTTGCCAGGGCAGTTTGTTGGCGGTTGACCAGTCGAGCAGTTTTTGATTCCTGTAATTTTTCGAAGGCCAGATAAATAGTAAAATGGCCATAAATATTGCCACCGTACCATCATTTATGTAGAGACTTTCAGGGAAAATACCAGCCCATCCGGGAATAGTGAAAGCGCCAAAATCAAGGTCAACCCTGAAAATCCAAAGAAACGCCAGAAGCACGAAAACAACGAATACCGATTTTTCTTCAAAGGTGGTTTTTCCCAATTCATCCAGTTGCCTGCTAAACGTGTTTTTATCGATAGGCGGCCAGTCTCCCTTTTTTGGCCGGAACGAGAGGTACAAGAGCAGCCATATAATGCAAAATAATATCAGGCTGACAGGAAGGGCAAACATCAGCCATTTCGAAAATGAAATTTCGGCCGCCGTTGGAAAATAGATGTGATAAATCCGGGCAAACGATAGGTTAGGAGGTGTCCCCACCAGGGTAGCCATACCCCCGGTTGAGGCGCTGTAGGCCACCCCAAGCAATAGCCCCACACTGAATTTGGATGAGTTGCCGTTTTTCATTAATTCGTCGAGTTGTGTAATAATCGACATCGCTATGGGCAGCATCATCATTACGGTGGCGGTATTCGATATCCACATGGAAAGAAAGAACGATGCAGTCATAAACCCAAGCAGGATTCGGGCCGGACTTACCCCTGTGCGGCAAAGAATATTCAGCGCAATACGTTTGTGCAGGTTCCAGCGTTCCATAGCGAGTGCCACCATAAAACCGCCCATAAACAGAAAAATTACATCGTTGAAATAGGTGGCCGAGACAGCTTTTCCGTCCATTATACCAAACAAAGGGAACAAGGCTACCGGAACCAAAGAGGTTACAGCCAGGGGGACCACTTCGGTAATCCACCACACGGCCATTACAAGTGCCACGCAAAACGTATAGGTTACTTTGGGGTTTTCGGGATCAAAATCGGCAAAAAAAAGTATGCCCAGAACAACGAGAGGAGTAATCAGAAAACTGATGATTTGTTTTGGTTGCATTAAATCTGGTTCAAATTGTTATGAACCAAAATTATGAAATAATTTCACTCCGCCTTTATCTGAATAATCCTCCCCGGATTTTCGACTGAAACATATATCGAACCGTCGGGTGCCTGAATAACGTTTCTGACCCTTCCGTCAATTTCCGGGACAATATGTTCTGCAGTAATTTTATTATTGCTTACAACACATCGGTATAACTTTCGGGAGGCAAGTCCGCATACCAACAGATTGCCTTTCCAGTCTTTAAACTTGTCGCTGGTAATAAAGGCCATGCCAGCAACCCCTATGGAGGGGGTCCAGGTATATACCGGCGGGTTGATACCAGGTGCGTTATGCCCTGACGAAATAGTTCTTCCGTCGTAGTTTACCCCGTCAGAATAGTTGGGCCAGCCATAGTTGGCCCCTTTGGAAATGATATTCACTTCGTCGCCACCACGGGGGCCGTGTTCGGTTGACCAAATCACCCCGGTTTCGGGATGGGCCGCTAATCCCTGAGGGTTGCGGTGCCCATACGAATAAACAGAGGTAACGGTTGTATTACCCGGGATAACAGGATTGTCAGCAGGAATTCCTCCATTTTCGGTCAATCGGTGTATTTTGCCCCAATCAGATTTCGGATCGAGCGAATTTTTGTTGGTTGCGGTAGGGCCGCCGTAACTTCCGCTGCCCCCTTCGCCCACGCTAAGATAAATATGCTTATCTTTTCCAAAAACAATGCGGCTGCCATAATGGCCAAACCAGGTATTCGAGCCGTTGGTGGAAAAAAGGTTTTCAATGTTTTGCACCTGGTTGTTTGAAATCCTGAACCGGATCAACCTGAGCTGTCCGCCGCTACCTGGATTCGAGGCAGAATAGGAAGCATATATCCATCCGGTGGTGGCATAATCGGGGTGTACCCTGATGTCGAGCAGGCCTCCCTGTCCCGATGCAAGCACGGTTGGGAAACCGGTTATCTCAGTTACGGTGTCATTGCTTTTTCTATAGAGCCTTCCGCGTTTTTCACCGAAAATCAGATCGCCGTTCGGGAGAAAATCCATCCCCCAGATGATTTCATAGCCGGTTATCAGGGTATTGTAGGTAATCTGGGGTTCTCCTTTTGGCTCTTCTCCGATGTCTTTGGTTTCTTTGGTGCAAGATCCAAGGATTGTGGACAAGAGTATAAAAAGAATTATTGTTGCAGTTTTCATATCTGTTCAATTACTAATTCATTCTGATTTAGTAACAAGCAGATTAAGAAAATTGTTGGGCACACCTGAAATGCTATCTAATCAATTAATTACAACAGCTGCATTTTCCGTTTTTCTGGATTGGCGGACATTTTACACTTCCGTATGAACAAAAAACACAGCAATCGCCCGATTTGGGTTTGATGAGTTTTTTGCAGTGGGTACATTCGTAAAAAAACTGACAGGCATCGGTAGGCATTATTTCAGATTTGCTGAACCCACAATAAGGACATTTTATGATTGATTGCAGTAAAATAAGATTATCCATTTTTGATAAATATCTTTTGAAGGATGTTTATATCAAGTATTTCACACCTTTAGCATGCCACGAAAACCCCTGACAGCGTAATATGACTCAGCGCCGTTGTGGTAAACAAATACATGCCCATAGCGGCAATCGCAAAAGAGTGCACCCCCTTTTGCCCTGATATCGGGAGGTGTCAATATCCAGCTCGATGTTTTGGTATCGAATTTTTCCAGCTTCTGCAGATCGCGGTATTGTGCTTCCGATAATATTCCGATGCACATTTCGGCAGCCATTCCCAAAGCACTGTTCCAGGGCTTGTTTTCTTTACGCGATTCGAGTGCTTCAGGGTCGTAACAAATGCTCCGGCGCCCTTTTGGGCTC
>CAZMDP010000323.1:0-3858 GCA_964565015.1 uncultured Prolixibacteraceae bacterium
ACCAATTTCGAATGGATGCTCGGATATGCCTATACCAATAAAGACGCTCCTGATAACCGCAGGCTGACTTTTGTGAAAAATCTGACACCAACCAGCGATCGGTATGAACAATATGCCCTGAGGTTGCAAAACATTCCCAATGTTTATCTCGGAGGCCGATTCTGGATAAATATGGACGAAAATGTATATAATGCCAAGTTCGACCTGACCCACAATTTTTCACTTTTTGGTTCTGAAAAGCTTTGGCAACTGAAGGGCGGATATTTTCAGGAACTTAAGGAAAGATACCTTAAATCGCGCTTGATTGGAGCTATTGCTTTGCGCAATCCCCCCGATATTTTTTATAATCAGGTAACTGAAATATTTGATCTGAAAAACTTCTATTTCGATGAACGTGTTCCACCACGCCAGCATGGACTTTCGTACCGCGACAATACCAGGGCAAAAGACAGCTACGATGCCACTGATAAAATGAATGCAGGTTATATGGCTTTAAATATTCCCATTAGCAAAAAAATCAATTTATATGGAGGTGCAAGGGTCGAAAAGTTCAGCCGTGTGATTACCAATTTCTTCGAACAGACAGGAAATACCGAAAATATGGACATAACACGCGATACTACCGACATTTTTCCTTCGGCAAACCTAACGTACAACATCAACGAAAAAAATCTGTTCCGGCTTTCTTATGGAAAAACAGTTAACCGTCCTGAATTTCGCGAAATGTCAAATTTCGATTACCAGGACTTTGAAATGTTTGCCATTGTACATGGTAATCAATACCTGAAAAACTCATATGTAAACAATTACGATTTACGATATGAATGGTACCCAACACTCGGTGAAATGGTTTCTATTGCCGGATTCTACAAATCATTTTTAAACCCTATTGAGATATTTCAGATTCCGGCAGGTTCTACTTTCGACTACAAACCCTATAATACCGAAGAAGCATATAGTGTGGGTGTCGAGATCGATGTACGCAAGCGGTTTAACGGATTTGAGAATCATTATGGGTTCTTCAGGTTTTTGAAAGACCTTACAGTTGTTTTTAATACTTCATTGATCAAGAGTGAGATAAACACGCAGCAGCAGGGCTTTGCCCGCGACAGCGTAAGGGTTATGCAAGGCCAATCGCCATATATTGTTAATCTCGGTTTATTCTACCAGAACGATGAAAGTGACCTGAATATCAGTTTAAGTTATAACAATGTAGGAAAGCGGATTGCCTATGTAGGAACCCCAAACAACCCACACACATGGGAACTTTCGAGAAATTCGCTCGACCTTACCGTTCAGAAAGGAATTGGCAACAGGGTACAGCTGAAAGGGGGCATAAAAGATATACTGAACGAACCTGTACGATTTGTCCAATACCATGGGCCAAACGACGAGAAAATAGGAAATACTATGAAATACACTCCCAACAGGCAGTTTTCATTAAGCCTTGTTTGGAAACTCTGATATTATTAACATCAAAAATTAAAAAAATGAAAAGAACTTTACTTGCTTTATTTGCCTGTATGATGATCGTTGTGTCCTTATCGGCCCAATCGATCAACGACAAATTCTTCGACAGGGTGAGCTATGTAGGCGCCTTTGATGGTGTAATCGACTGGACCGAAGGCTGGACCGAGTGGAACCCTGTAAATGCCAACTATCCTGCCCCGATAGTAACCAAAGGAAACGGACAGTTTACCCGTTCGGGCGGGGTGCACATTACGGCCAACGAAACCTGGAGCGGGGTGATCAAGCTCGACGGCTGGGTATATGTTGATGCCGGGGCCACCCTGACCATTGAGCCGGGTACCATAATCCGCGGTACCGAAAGGAGCGTACTCTCGATCGAGCGGGGCGCAAAAATTATTGCAGCCGGAACACGCACCAAACCCATTGTGTTTACCTCGTCGCAGGGCGCAGGGTTCCGCGGTCCGAGCGATTGGGCAGGACTTGTGATCAACGGTAAGGCACCCAATAATCTCCCCGGGGGCGTTGGCGTTGCCGAAGGCGGTATTGGTTCGGAGTACGGCGGTAACGACCCGGCCGACAATTCAGGAGTGTTAACCTTTGTACGCATTGAGTTCCCCGGTTACGAAGTGGCCACTGCCAGCGAAGTGAACGGCTTAACCCTTAACTCTGTAGGAAACGGTACAAGGATTGAATATATCCAGGTTTCCTATTCGGGCGACGATGCCTACGAATGGTTTGGCGGTACGGTGAATGCCAAATACCTGATCTCCTATAAAACCGAAGACGACGATTTTGATACCGACAATGGTTTCAGCGGGATGGTACAGTTTGGTCTGATCCTGAGGGACCCCGAAATTGTTGACACCGATACGGCCAACGGTTTTGAATCGGACAACGACCGCGACGGCAGTAACACCACACCGATAACCAAAGCCATATTCAGCAACATCAGTGGGTTTGGTGCTGCCAAAGACCTTGCGACCTATAACGCACTCCCGCAGAACCATAAAGAGGGCGCCGCACTTCGTATCCGCCGAAACAGCCGAATACAGGTTTACAATTCGCTGTTTTTGGGATGGGGACGTGGTGTCCGCCTCGAATCTTCAGGAACACACGGAGCTGCTCAGAACGATGAAATGACTATTAGAAACACCATCATTGGTGGGGTATTTGGGAATAAGTACCAGACCGACAACTCCGTATTATCGGCAGCACAGCTCGAAACCTGGTACCTTGCCGCAGAACGCAAAAACAAGATGCTTGCCGATATGGCCGATGCCAAAATTGCCAACCCGTTCAACTTTGCTAAACCCAATTTCCAACCGTTGGCAGGTTCGCCGGTGTTCAATGCTTCTTACTGGATAACAACTTCTGCAAGGACTGTATCAAATTCGTTTGCCGAAGGTTTGGTTAAAAACTATCCAAATCCATTTACAGGAAGAACGAATATCGAAATTTCGCTTGAAAGGGAAACTTATGTGAAAGTATTGGTTTATAACATGACTGGCGCTGTAGTAGCCGAACTTCACAATGGACAACTTTACAGGGGAATACATCGTATCGATTTCGACGGTTCGAACCTTCCTAAAGGGATGTACCTTGCCCGTGTGGTGATGGGCGATGTTTCTCAGACAATTAAAATGATCAGGGAATAACCGATTATAAAAACTTTTAGCAGTGTTTTCTAACTGGCTGGAATAACTTTCCAGTATTGAAAATCCCGGCTTAGGCCGGGGTTTTCTCTTATTTTATGTGATGAAAACGCCATCAATGGAAATTTATAGGTAATTTTAATGTAAAATTAATATTAAGCTAATATTAATATTAAAGAGAAATGTTAACTTTGCGTTAAGGTAATTTGATAATAGGAATGTTAGAAAGGAGGTTCGTCATGAAAAGGATTTCAATATTTATAGCGGTATTATTTTCATGGTTTTTTGTATCTAAAGGCCAGGAAATCAAAGAAATTGATGGGATTTTTTACTCCGGTTCAAAGCCATATACCGGAACATCGGTTACATATTATGAAAATGGTTCGGTAAGAATGGAATCTTCTTTCAAGGACGGACTAAAGGATGGTTTGTTTAAAATCTATTTCGAGAACGGAAAACTGAACGAAATACGTTCATATAAAAACAACGAAATGCATGGCACCTGGATAACCTGGAATGAGAAGGGAGTTAAAGTTGGGGAAGCCAATTACCTGGAAGGCAAAAAGCATGGGAAATGGTATATCTGGGACGATAACGGCCATCTGGTTTACGAAATGAATTATAAAGAAGGGGAACGTTCGGGAACATGGAAGAAATATGACCCTGACGGAAACCTTTTAAGCTCAAGGAATTTTTGATTAGCTTGAAAAAATTATTGAGAATAGGATGCAATATG